>CAYRII010000011.1:0-21946 GCA_964424245.1 uncultured Terriglobales bacterium
GTCCTCCGGCGAGGCGGACCGCTTGACGCCGAGAGTGCCGTAATAATCTTTGGTCGTAGTGGCCATCAGCGATTCATCTTCACTTCACCAGAGACGCCGAGAACCTTCAACGTCATTTCTGTGCTTCGTCCGGTATTCGCGTCGCCTGCCAGGCCACTGCTCGCCAGGTGCCGTTGCGCCGCACGAATGTTCCGGTGTTGAGATAACGGGCGACCTCGGTCTTGCCGTTCTTCTCCGTGCGCCCCACCAGGCGGAAAGCGGCCACCGCCGTCTCTCCGTACTGCTGGATGCGGATCTCCTCGGCGTCATAAGTCACCTTGGGGTCGTCGGGCTGGGGTGCAGGCGCGGCCTTTACTTCATGCAGGATGTCGGCCTTGCCCATGCGACGGCCTGAGGAGCTGGTGTAAATCAGGTCCTCGGCCCAGAAGCGCTCGTGCATGGCGGCGTTGCTGGCGCCGGCGCCGGCCAGGAACTCATGCAGGAGCTGCGTAAGCTCGGCGGCAGCCGGCGGGTTCTGCGCTGCCAGACACCCGGCCAGCAAAACCGGCAACACCAGAGACCACCACTTGCGCGAAATCATCTCCTCACCTCGATGCAAAACGGGCGCTCCTTTCGGAGCGCCGCACTGAAGGCCGAGCGCCGGGACCTGAACGCCCCGGCTAGCACTCTCACTTTTTTTCCTCGACGTCCACGTACTCGGCATCAATCACGCCTTCGTCCTTCTTCGGCTCGCCGCTTTGGGCGTCGGAGGGCGGCGCGCCGGGCTGTGCTTCGGCTTGCGGCTGGGCGGCCTTGTACATCTGCTCTGCCAGCTTGTGCGAGGCGGCGGTGAGCTTCTCCCGGGCGGCCTCCATGGCGGCCTTGTCCGTGCCTTCGAGCGCCTTGCGGGCCTCGGCCATGGCGGCTTCGACGTTCTCCTTGTCGGAGCCTGAGATCTTTTCGCCGTGCTCCTTGAGCATGCGCTCGACGTTGTAGACCATGGCGTCAAGATGGTTGCGCGCTTCGATTTCCTCGCGCCGCGTCTTGTCCTCGGCGGCGTGGGCATCGGCGTCCTTGGCCATGCGCTCGACCTCTTCCTTGCTGAGGCCGGAGGAAGACGTGATGGTGATCTTCTGGTCGCGGGCGGTGGCCATGTCCTTGGCGCTGACGTTCAGAATGCCGTTGGCGTCAATGTCGAACGTGACCTCGATCTGGGGCACGCCGCGGGGCGCCGGTGGCAGGCCGGTGAGGTGGAATTTGCCCAGGGTGCGGTTGTCGCGCGCCATGGGGCGCTCGCCCTGCAGCACGTGGACCTCGACCGAGGTCTGGCTGTCGGCGGCGGTGGAGAAGACCTCCGTCTTCTTGGTGGGGATGGTGGTGTTGCGTGGGATCATGGGCGTGGCCACGCCGCCCAGAGTCTCGATGGCAAGGGTGAGCGGAGTGACGTCGAGCAGCAACAGGTTCTGCACCTCGCCGCCCAGAACGCCCGCCTGCACGGCGGCGCCGATGGCAACGACCTCATCCGGGTTCACGCCCTTGTGCGGCTCCCGGCCGAAGAGTTCCTTGACCACGGTCTGGATGCGCGGCATGCGCGTCTGCCCGCCGACCAGCACCACTTCGTCAATCTTGCTGCTGTCGATGCCGGCGTCCTTGAGCGCCTGGCGGCAGGGACCGACGGAGCGCTGCACGATGTCTTCGACGAGCGACTCGAGCTTGGCGCGCGTGAGCTTCTTCACCAGGTGCTTGGGCCCGGAGGCATCGGCGGTGATGAAGGGCAGGTTGATCTCGGTTTCGAGCGTGGTGGAAAGCTCGATCTTGGCCTTTTCGGCGGCGTCGCGCAGGCGCTGCAGCGCCATTTCATTGCCTTTGGCGCGCAGGTCGAGGCCTTCCTCGCGCTTGAACTCCTCCACCAGCCAGTCCACGATGCGCTGGTCGATATTGTCGCCGCCCAGGTGAGTGTCGCCGTTGGTGGACTTGACCTCAATGACGCCCTCGCCGACTTCGAGGATGGAAATGTCGAAGGTGCCGCCGCCGAAGTCGTACACGGCGATGGTCTCGTCCTTTTTCTTGTCGAGGCCGTAGGCGAGGGCCGCGGCGGTCGGCTCGTTGACGATGCGCTTGACGTCGAGGCCGGCAATCTTGCCCGCATCCTTCGTGGCCTGGCGCTGCGAGTCGTTGAAATAGGCGGGTACGGTGATGACCGCTTCCGTGACGGCAGAACCCAGGTAGTCCTCGGCCGCCTTCTTCAGCTTCTGCAGGATCATGGCGGAGATCTGCGGGGGAGTGTGGTCCTGGCTCTGGGCGACAACAGCCACGTGGTCGCCGGCCTTTTTTACTTTGTAGGGGACCATCTTCATCTCTTCGTTCACTTCATCGAAACGACGCCCCATGAAGCGCTTGATGGAATAAATGGTGTTCTCCGGGTTGGTGATGGCCTGGCGCTTGGCCACCTGTCCCACCAGGCGCTCGCCGGTTTTGGTGAAGCCCACGACGGAAGGTGTAGTGCGGCCGCCTTCCTCGTTGGCAATCACTTTGGGCTCGCCACCCTCCATCACCGCAACCACGGAGTTGGTGGTGCCCAGGTCAATACCGATAATCTTTCCCATTGCTTACAGCCTCCGCTTCTAAGTGAACGCTCAAGGGCGCCAGCCTGGGCCCGCAAGCGATTGGTCCGGATCCTATGTTAAGACTTGAGTGAGATATTGTCAAGTTCGTATAAACATAATAAAATCATGTACTTACAGTATGAGGTTTACTAGTAATACATTCTTGACGGCATGCCGGAGCGCAGAATGAGAGCCACGAAAAAAGGCATACGTTTGAACCTAAGTGGTGTACACTCAGCGCCGATTTTGAAGCGGGGGCTACGGTATGACAGCCGGAAAAGAAGGAAGTCTGTGGCAGGCAGCAGGAGTGGCGGCGTGCATGGGTGGCGGAGCGATGCTGGTGCGCACGATCCTGCTATACGGGGTGGCGTATGCCGATCCGGCCGCTATTTCGCTGGGCTTGGCCGCCTCATTCGTTATTCTGGCCGGAATAGCAGCGTTGATAGCAGGGAGAATCCTGCAGTCCATGGAAAAGAAGCCAACGCCGCTGGAGAGCAAGCTGTGGTCCATGGTGGGCGGGGTTGCGGTGGGAGCGGGATCTGTGCCTGTCGTGATCGCATTCGGGCAATCCATGGGCCGGGTGCCGACGCTGGACGATCTGGCGGTTGGTCTTTCGGGTTCCTTCGCCGTGATGGCGGGAGTGATTGCTTTCGTGGGCGAGCGGGTAGTCACTCATTTATCCGCACTACGTGAGCCGGCGCCGCCTGCGGCGGAAAATTCCAAGCCCGCTGGCTCCTGATTGGCCGGATCCTTACTGGAAAGGGGAACAGGTCGAGTGACTATTCCACCGTCACCGACTTGGCCAGATTGCGCGGCTGGTCTACGTCGCAGCCTCGGCGCACGGCGATGTGATAGGCCAGGAGTTGCAAGGGAATGATCTCGAGCACCGGCTGCAGTAGGTCCGGCGCCGGGGGCACAAAGATCACCTGGTCCACGGACTCGCGTATCTCCTCATCGCCATCGGTGGCCACGGCAATCACCGTGCCCGAGCGCGCCTTGACCTCCTTGACGTTGGAGAGGGTCTTTTCATAGCGCAAGACTGAGCCCGGATCTTCGCGGTCACAGGGAGCGAGGATCACAACCGGAAGCTTTTCGTCGATGAGGGCGTTGGGGCCGTGCTTCATTTCGCCGGCGGGGTAGCCCTCGGCGTGAATGTAGGAAATCTCCTTGAGCTTGAGCGCGCCCTCAAGGGCGATGGGATAGTGGATGCCGCGGCCAAGAAACAGGAAATCCTGGGCCCGCATGTACTCTTTGGCGAGGTCCTCAACTTCCTCATCGCGCGCCAGCAGGGACTCGAGCTTTCCGGGCAGCCGCATGAGTTCGGCCAAAAGCGGTCGGGCCTGCTCGCCGGTGAGCACTCCCCGCGCCTCGGCCAGGTACAAGGCGAAGAGAAACAGGGCAGTGAGCTGGGCGGTGAAGGCCTTGGTGGAGGCCACGCCGATTTCCGGCCCGGCGTGCGTGTAGATGGTTCCCGCAGCCTCGCGCGTGACCATGGAGCCAACCACGTTGCAGATGGCCAGCGTCTTCGAGCCCTTGGCCTTGGCTTCGCGCTGCGCGGCGATGGTATCGGCCGTTTCGCCGGACTGCGTGATCAGCAGCGTAATGGTATCAGGGCCGGTGAGCGGGTCGCGGTAGCGGAACTCGCTGGCATAGTCCACTTCCACCGGAACGCGGGCGAGGCGCTCGATCATGAACTTGCCGGCCAGCGCGGCGTGCCAACTGGTGCCGCAGGCGGCAATGTGGACTTTGCGGCAGTCGCGGAACTCGGCTGGCGTGATCTCCATCTCTTCCAGGAAGACCTTGCCGCTGTCCAGCGAAACGCGTCCCAGCGTGGTATCGCGCACGGCGCGGGGCTGCTCGTAGATTTCCTTGAGCATGAAGTGCTTGAATCCGCCCTTTTCCGCCATGATGGGATCCCAGGTGATGTGCTGCACCTGGCGGTTGATGGGCCGGCCCTGAAAGTCGGAGAGCTGCACGCCAGCGGGCGTGATGACCGCCATGTCGCCATCGGACAGGAAAAACAAATCGCGCGTGTGATAGAGAATGGCGGGCACGTCGGAGGCGACAAAATACTCGTCCTTGCCCAAGCCGATGACGGCGGGCGGGCCGTTACGCGCGGCCACGATCTTGTTGAGCTCGTCCACGGAGATGACGGCGAGGGCGAAGACGCCGGTCAACTCGTTCACCGTGCGGCGCACCGCTTCTTCCAGCGACGGACGGGCGCCGTTGCCGCCCTGCGCCAAGTACTTTTCCACGAGGTGGGCGATCACCTCGGTATCCGTCTCCGTGACGAACGTGTGTTTTTCTTCGATGAGTTTCTTTTTCAGGTGGAGATAGTTCTCGATGATGCCGTTATGCACCACCACCACCTTGCCCGTGCAGTCGCGGTGGGGATGTGCGTTTTCCTCGGTGGGGCGGCCATGGGTGGCCCAGCGGGTGTGGCCAATGCCGTAGGTGCCATCGAGCGGCTTGAGGCGTATGGCCTCCTCCAGATTGCGCAGCTTGCCTTCGGCGCGGCGAACCTCGAGCTCACGGCCATTGCCGGCCACGGCGATGCCTGCGGAATCGTAGCCGCGATACTCCAGCCGCTTGAGGCCCTCCAGGATGACGGGCACCACGCGCTTCTTGCCGACGTATCCAACGATGCCGCACATAGCCTAGTTCCCAGTACCCGGTTCTCAGTTCGTGCATCCGCGTGAATCTGCGGTGCGACCTACTCCTCGATCGAGTAACGAAACTCTTCGATCACGGGATTGGTCAACACTTCCCGCGCGATGCGCTCCACTTCAGACTCGGCGGCGGCGCGATCCAGTCCGCCGTTGAGGGTGATCTCGAAATACTTGCCCTGGCGCACGTCGCCCACACCCTTGTACCCGATCTTCTTCAAGGCACCATGAATGGTTTTGCCCTGCGGATCGAGCACGGTCTTCTTCAGGGAAACATAAACGTAGGCTTTCATGACTGGCTCGATTATACAGCCACGATGGGATGCGGCCGGCGGGACAGTGGGCTACTGTAGCTTCCTGGGAGTGGTCCCGGAAACCAGTGCGTGTGGACGGCCTTGGCGGAAAGCGCGACGCGCTGGATGGCTCAGAGACCTCGCAACTCCTGATATCATAAATGTCTGAGTTGTTTCTTCTGCTCGTGCCCGTTAGAGGACGAAGAGGGCATGGGACTCCCGCCCGCCCCGGAGAAGACGCGATGCTGATAGAGCGGAACGTCTTGGTTGCCGTGGTTGTAGTCTCAGTCGGTTTTGCCGGCGTCAAGATCATCCAGCACTCGGCCGGGAGAGACCCCGAAACACGAAACAAGCTAGGGCGGGGCTACCTGACAGAAGGGCAATTGGACAAGGCGGTTGCCGAGTTTCGGAAGGCCATTGAGCTCAAGCCCGACTTTGCCGAAGCGCACAACAATCTGGGCCTAACCTATCTGCGCAAGGAACGGTACCCGGAGTCCCTCACCTCGTTTCGGCGGGCACTGGAAATCCAGCCCAACCTACCGCAAGCCCAAACCAACCTGGGAGACATGTACGCCAAAGGCAAGGGCGTCGCTCAAGATGAGGCCGAAGCGCTGCGATGGTACCGTTCAGCCGCCCAGCAGCGCTACGCGCGGGCGCACGATAGCATGGCGTGGCTTTATGCCACCTCAAAGGATCCGGCGCTGCGCAGCCTGCCCCTTGCCTTGGAGCACGCAAACAAAGCGGTCGAACTTTCTCAAGGGAACAACGCGGATTTCCTCCTTACGCTGGCGGGGGTCCATTACGCGAACGGAGAGTTGGATCAGGCGATAGCAGTCCTGCGGCGAGCGTTGGCCCTGCAGCCTCACGACGACTTCATCAAGAAACAATTGCAGAAATGGGAAGAGGCCAAAGCCGCCCAGGCGGATCGTTAGCCCGCAGAAAGGTGGCGATGGTGCTTGGGGGCTAGCTGGGACGCAACTGTCTTCACAGCCGGAAGAGCTCGCGCAGGCGCTTGGTCTGCGCGCGGCTCACGGGGATTTCGGATTGCTTCTTGTCGTCCATGCGCAACTGGTAGGAGCTCTTGAACCAGGGCACGACTTCGCGGATGCGGTTGATGTTGACCAAGTAGGAGCGGTGCGCGCGCCAGAAGGTGTTTTCATCCAGGCTGGCCAGCAGCTCTTCGAGCGTGCGGCAATTGGACTGGCCCTCCTGGGCCGAGGTGACGACGGTGATGACCCCATCCTCGATGGAGGCGAAGCAGATGTCCTTCTGATCCACCAGGACGAGGCGGCCGGCGGTCTTAAGCAGGATGCGGCTGGGCTGAGGCCTGGGCTCCTGGATCATGCGCACCAGGGCCTCCAGGCGCTCCGCGGGCTCTCCCTTGGCTTCCAGGTTGCGCCGCGCCTTCTGCACCGACTGGCTGACGCGCTTCTTGTCAAAGGGTTTCAGCAGATAATCCACCGCGTTCACTTCAAAGGCCTTGACGGCGTACTGGTCGTAGGCGGTGGCGAAGACAATCTGGGGCAGCTTGACGCGCTTGTCCACCAACTTCTTGATTACGCCGAAACCGTCGAGGCCTGGCATCTGCACATCGAGGAAGACCAGGTCCGGAGCGTGCTCCTTGATGAGGTTGATGGCTTCCAGGCCGTTCTTGCCCTGAGCGATGACGTCCACGTCGCCCACGGACTTGAGCAAAAAGGCGAGCTCGTCGCGGGCCAGTTGTTCGTCGTCGACAATGAGCGCGGAAAGGGGCATACAGCTACAGGAAAGTAACGCAGGGAAGTATAGCGACCGCTGTTTCTCAGCGTCAACGCGGTCGCAAAGGCACTCTAGCCCGCGTTCTCCACGGCCAATGCCATGCCCATGCCGCCGGAGACGCAGAGCGTGGCCACGCCGCGGCGCGCCTTGCGACGGCGCATCTCGTGCACAAGAGTTACCGTGATGCGCGCGCCGGTGCAGCCGATGGGATGGCCGAGAGCGATGGCGCCTCCGTTTACGTTGAGCTTCTCCGGGTCCATGCGCAGCTCGCGGTCGCAGGCCAGCACCTGCGCAGCAAAAGCTTCGTTGAGCTCGATGAGGTCGAAGCCGGCCAGAGCTAGGCCGTGTTTCTCCTGCAACTTTTTCAGGGCCGGGACCGGGCCGATGCCCATGATGCGTGGGTCGACGCCGACGGCAGTCGCAGCCAGCACACGCGCCAGCGGCTGCAGGTTGTGCTGCTTCACGAAATCACCCGACGCCAGCACCAGGGCGGCAGCGCCGTCGGTGATGCCCGAGGAATTTCCCGCCGTGATGGTGCCGGTCTTGGAAAACACGGGCGCGAGTCTGGCCATCTTCTCCAGCGTGGCGCCGAGGAAGGGGTGCTCGTCCTGCGCGAACAACTGCTGTCCTTTGCGGCTTTCGAGCGTGACGGAAACAATCTCGTCTGCGAAGCAGCCCGCCTCGATGGCCGCCTGCGCGCGCTGCTGCGAGCGCAGAGCGAACTGGTCCTGCTCCTCGCGGCTGATCTTGTACTGCTCGGCCAGGACCTCGGCGGTTTCTCCCATCACCATCTTGGCCATGGGGCAGAAAAATCCGTCGCGGTACATGCCGTCCACCAGCTCCTGGTGGCCGAGGCGATAGCCCCAGCGTGCGCCGTCGAGGTAGAAGGGCAGGCGCGACATGGACTCCGTGCCGCCGGCCAGGGCGCACTCCAGATTGCCGTTGCGGATCCCTTCGAAGGCCAGCGCCACCGCCTTCATGCCCGAGGCGCACGCCTGGTTGACGGTGTAGGCCGGCACTTCCTGGGGCGCGCCGGCGCGAATGGAAATCTGCCGCGCCACGTTGGGCCCGCCCCCGGCCTGCCGCGCGTTGCCAAAGATGGTTTCCCCAACCTGTGCGGGCTGAACGCCCGCGCGATCGAGAGCGGCCTTGGCGGCAGCTTCGCCCATCTCCGCCGCGCTCAGTGCGGCCAGCGCCCCGCCGAACTTGCCGATGGGGGTGCGTACTGCGGAAAGGATGAAGACTTCGCGCACGAGTCCTCCAAAAACTCCAGTCTACAATACGGCGCCCGGACCGGCGCGGCGCTCGCCGGGCCGAGTAGGGGAATTGCCGGGTCCTTGGCTACACTGTTGCCATGGACGTGATTTACGGCATCCGTGCGGTGGGCGAGGCGCTGGAATCGCGGCGGCGGGCGCTGGAGTACGTGGCCTTTTCCGCCGGCCGCAACGATGCCCGCGTACAGCGCCTGGCGGAGGCCTGCCGCGCGCTGGGCGTGGCCGCCCGTTTCCTGCCGCGTCGGCAACTGGACCGGCTGGCGGGTACGGCGTCGCACCAGGGAGTGGTGGCCATCGCCGCGGCCAAGCAGTATGCAGACCTGGACGACGTCCTGGCCCAACGGCGTGGCCTGCATGCTTTTGTTGTTGTAGTGGATGGCGTGGAGGACCCGCACAATCTGGGCGCCATCATCCGCACGGCCGATGCCGCCGGGGCCGACGGCCTCCTGATTCCCGGGCGGCGCGCGGTGGGCGTGACCGCAACCGTGGCCAAAGCGTCAGCGGGCGCTTCCGAGCACCTGCCCATCGCCCGCGTTACCAACCTGGGGCGCGCGCTTGAAGAGCTGAAGCGCCGGAACGTTTGGATCGTGGGCCTGGACGAGCGCGGCGCGCAGGCGTATGACGCCCTCGATTACAAAATGGACTGCGCCCTGGTGCTGGGCGCGGAAGGCAAAGGCATGCACGAGATGGTGCGGCGCAAGTGCGACTTCCTGGTTTCCATCCCGGTGCTGGGCAAGGTGCCATCGCTGAACGTCTCTGTGGCCGCCGCGGTGGTGATGTACGAGCTGGCGCGCCAGCGCCGGCAGGTGACCGACCACGAGGGCGGTACCAAAGGGTGAGGCTCTCCGCATTCATGCCTTTCCAGCGCGTTACCGGGCTGGTTTGCTGGGCGCTGCTGGGTGCTGCGCCGGCCATGGCACTGGACCGCGAAGCCTTCATCTTTACCCGCTATCAACTGACCGTCGAAGTGAATCCTCCGCAAGGGCGCCTGGCGGGGCATGGCACGATCACTCTGCGCAACGATTCCACAGCGCCACAGCGCCGAGCCGTCATGCAAATTTCTTCCACGCTGAGCTGGACTTCCATTCGCGCAGGAGAACGGGCGGTGGCCTTCGTCGCACAGCCGTTTGTGTCCGATGTGGACCATACGGGGAGCGTAACCGAAGCCATCGTTACGCTGCCGGAGGAAGTGCCGCCGGGCGGCTCGGTGGAACTGGCGGTTTCGTACGAAGGCGAGGTGCCGGCCGACGCCACGCGGTTGACGCGCATTGGCACCCCGGAAGAAATGGCGCGGCGCAGCGAATGGGACCGCGTTTCCCCGGAATTCACGGCGGTACGCGGCGCGGGGTACGTGGCCTGGTATCCCATGGCCGCAGGGAGCGCCAACCTTTCTGACGGTGAAGGTCTTTTTCTGGTGCTGGCGCGCTGGAAGGAGCGACAGGCGCGCTCCTCGATGCGTGTGCGCTTCCAGGTGGAGGCGCCGCCGCTCGAGACCGGCATGGTCCTGGCCAATGGCGAAGTGGTGCCGGGCGCGGCGAGCGGAACGGGAGGCACCTGGACCACGGAGTACGTTTGGGAGCCCCTCGGGCATGTGACCCCGACGTTTGCCGCCGCCAACTTTCGCGCGCTGCTGCACGGGGGAGCGCGCGTCTACCACTTGCCGGGACGCGAAAGCGTCGCCGCCCAGTATGCCGAGGCCGCCACGGCGCTTGAGTCCCTGGTGGCCGAGTGGTTCGGACCGCCGAAACGGAGATTTGAGCTCGTGGAGATGGCAGCCATGCCGGCAGTCTCCTCGTCGCGGCCGGAGGCGGTGACGCGCGCTTTGGAGGTGGCCCCGTACGAGAGCGGCCCCATGCTGTTCGCGCCGTTGCGTCCGCTGGATCGGGAGTCCATGGAACTGGGGCTGGTGCACCACTTGACCCACGCTTCGCTCCGCTCTCCGAGGTTTTGGGTGGAGGAAGGCGCGGCCCATTTTGCGCAGGCGCTGCTGCGCGAGCAGCAAGGCGGTCGGAGCGCGGCGCTGGAGTACATGGGCGGGCAGCTTCCACTGCTGGCCGCCACCGAGAAAGCGCTGGCGGAGGACGCGGATGATGGGGAAGAAGCGGCCAGCATGCCGTCGCTGGTCACTGCCACCGACGAAGTTTTCTATCGCACCAAGGCGATGTACGTCTGGTGGATGTTGCGTGATCTGGTGGGCGAAGCGGCGCTGAAACGCGCGCTACGCGCCTATCGCGCGGAGGAGGACGATTCTCCAGCCTACGTGCAGCGCCTGGTGGAAAAGGAGTCGGGCAAGAAGCTGGAGTGGTTCTTTGACGACTGGGTGTACCGCGGCCGGGGCCTCCCCGATTTCCGCATCGCCGCGGCGTATCCGCGGCCCACGCTGGCGGGCGCGTATACCGTGACGGTTACGGTGGAAAACCTGGGCGGCGCCGGAGCCGAGGTCCCGGTGACGGTGCGTGCCACCGGAGGCTACGTAACCGAGCGCGTCTTGGTGCCCGCGAACAGCAAGGCCGTGGTGCGCTTGCAGGTTCCCACCAGGCCTCTGGAGGCCACGGTCAACGACGCCAGCGTGCCGGAATCGGATGCCAGCAACAATTCGGCCCCCATATCCGCCGAAGCTCGCTAAGCTCGGCGCACACGGGCGGCCTATACTCGTTGGTTCCTCACGTTCCCTGGCGGAACTTCCGGGAAGAGTGGAGTCGGGCATGGCCTACATTCAGTTTCTGGGCGCCGCGGGCACGGTCACCGGTTCCAAGCACCTGGTGAACACCGAACCGGCCGGCGGCCAGCGCGGCCTGCAGGTGCTGATTGATTGCGGCATGTTCCAGGGCCACAAGCAGTGGCGCACGCGCAACTGGCAGGACACGCCCATCCCCGCGCGTCTGATCGACGCCGTCATTCTCACCCACGCCCACATCGATCACGCGGGCTGGGTGCCGCGCCTGATCCAGGAAGGTTTTCGCGGGACCATCTACGCCACGCCGCCCACCGTGGACTTGTGCGGCGTCATGCTCCCCGACTCCGGGCACCTGCAGGAAGAAGAAGCCGAGTACGCCAACCGCAAGAAAACGTCGAAGCACCATCCCGCATTGCCGCTCTACACCCTGGCGCAGGCGCAGGAAAGTTTGAAGTACTTTGAGGCCGTGGAATTCGGAGAAAAGCGGGAGCTTTCGCCGGAGTTGAGTTTCCGCTATCTGCGCGCCGCGCACATCCTCGGCTCGGCCATGGTGGAAGTGAAACTCTCAAGCGCTCAGGGCACGCGCACGCTGCTGTTTTCCGGCGACATCGGCCGTGTGCGCGACACCGAAATCGCTCCCGGCAAAGTTATCTCCACCGGGCCGGATGAGGTCGAGCGGGCGGACATCCTGGTGATGGAATCCACGTACGGCAACCGGCAGCATCCGCACACCGATCCGCGCCCGGAGCTGGCGCGCCTGCTTCGCGAGGCCGCCGCGCGTGGCGGCAGCGTGGTGGTGCCCGCCTTTGCCGTGGAACGCACGCAGAAGTTCCTGTTTCTGCTCAAGGCGCTGATGGAATCAGGCGAAGCGCCCCGCATACCCGTCTTCGCCGACAGCCCCATGGCCCTGCAGGCGATGCGCATCTTTCTGGATCACGAGAGCGAGTTCAGCGTGCAGACGCGCGAGCTCATCGCCACCTACGGCTCGCCCTTCGAGTGGGAAGGGTTCACCTTTTCGTCCAAGGCGGAGGATTCCAAGAAGATCAACGAGCTGCGCTATCCCGTCGTGATCGTCTCCTCGAGCGGCATGGTCACCGGCGGACGCATCCTCCACCACCTGATGCACCGATTGCCCGATCCGCGCAACCTAGTGTTGTTCATCGGCTTCCAGGCGCCGGGATCGCGCGGCGCCACTATCAAGAGCAGAGCGGAGACGGTGCGCATCTTCGGCCAGGACGTACCCATCCGCGCCCAGGTCGCGGCCCTCGAGCAGTTCAGCGACCACGCCGACACTCCGGAACTGCTGCAGTGGCTGCGCACGTTCCCGAAGCCGCCCGACGTCACCTACCTGGTCCACGGCGAGCCTACAGCCTCCGCGAAACTGCGCGAGGCCATTGCCTCCGAGCTAGGCTGGAAGGTCGAAATCGCCGAATGGATGCAAAAGGTGGAAGCAAGCTAACGCGGCGCCGCCACGATGAGTTGTTATTGCACTCGAGCTCAGGCGTTCGTGAACTTCACCAACGCTTCCAGCTTTTCCTCCGCCCTTCCCGAATCAATCGCCGCTGCCGCCTGTTCCAATCCCTCCTGCATGGTTTGCACACGGTTCGCGACCATCAGCGTCGCGGCCGCATTCAGCAGCACTACGTCTCGCCGCGGAGATTTCTCCCCGCTTAGAATCTCGCGGATGATGCGCGCGTTGCCTGCCGCGTCGCTGCCGGCAAGGGCGTCGAGGGAAGCACGGGAGAAGCCGAACTCCTCCGGCGCAAGCTGATACGTGCGAATCTGGCCGCCCTGGACCTCCGCGACCTGCGTCGGCCCGGTAATGGTGATCTCATCCAGCCCGTCCTGCCCGTGCACCACCAGCGCACGGAGCAGGCCCAGCATGGCCAGCGCCGCTGCCAGCTTTTCCACCAGCGCATGGGAATAGACTCCAACCACCTGCGCCTGCGCTCCTGCCGGATTGGTCAGCGGGCCGAGGAGATTAAAGACAGTGCGCATGCGCAACTCGCGCCGCACCGCCTGCACGTGCCGCATGGCCGTATGCAGTGCGGGCGCGTAGAGAAACGCGATGCCCACTTCGCGTAAACAGACCGCCAGGCGCGCCGGCGGAAGTTCCAGCTTCACGCCCAGAGCCTGCATCACGTCGGCCGAGCCGCACTTGGAGGTGACGCTGCGGTTGCCGTGCTTGGCCACGCGCGCGCCCGCGCCCGCCGCCACCAGCGCCGCGGCGGTCGAGATGTTGAACGTGCCGCTGGCGTCGCCGCCTGTGCCGCACGTGTCCACCAGAACATCGCGCTCTCGGGGCGGGGATTCCATCAGGATGCCGGCGATTTCGTCCCCCAGGTCGGTCCCGATAGGTTCCATGATTCTTCGCCGCTCTTCGCTCCACGGTTCCAGCGGTGTGGCCGCCGCGCGCATGGCCTCGGCAAAGCCCACGATTTCTTCCACCGTCTCGCCCTTGTCGCTGAGCGCCACCAGCAGCCTGCGGATCTCGTCGTCCGTGGCTTTCCCCGCCAGCAGTTCGCCCATCAAGGCACGCGCTTCCTCGCGGGTAAGCGACTGGCGATGGCCGGCGATGCGGTCGAGGGCTTTGGCGATCATGAGCGCCAACTTAAACCAGTCGCTGCCGCGGGCACAAATTTCGTGTAACCTCTTGCCCCGGGGAACATGGCGGATACGGGATACCTCACGCAGACGCGCCGCACCTTTTTGCGCGGAGCGGGTGCGGCGGCGCTGTTGTCGGCGCTGGCCGTGCTGGCGCTCGCGCCCACGCGGGCCCTCCAGTGGCTGGAATCTGGCGCCTACGATGCCATCGTCCGCGCCTCGGTGGAACCAGAGCGCGCTTCCCGCTCCATCGTCGTCATCGACATTGACAACGCCAGCTTCGACCAGTTGAAGGAACACCTCGGACGCTGGCCGTGGTCGCGGCGAATTTGGACCGAAACCCTGCGCTACGTGGCGCGCGGCCAGCCCCGCGTGGTGGCCTTCGATATCGTCTTCGGCGGCTCCGAAAACGTGGAGGTGGACAGCGAGTTTGCACGCGTGCTGCGGTCTTCCGGCAACGCCGTGCTGGCTTTTTCGTTCAGTCCTACCGAAATGGACCTGGAAGAAAACGCCACCAACCTGCGCAAACTGAAGTTGCTGGAGCGCGACTCGTGGATGCCGGCGGCGGGCCGGCCCGGCCGCGTCCTGTCGCTCAAGGAATACGCCCTCAACGTGCCGCTCGAAGAGCTGGGGGCGGTTTCGGCCGGCCTGGCATCGGTGAATGCGATTCCCGACCCGGATGGCGTCATCCGTCGCGTGGCGCTGGATTTTCGCCTCGACGACCGGGTGTACCCGTCATTCTCGCTGCGCGTGGCCGACCTGGCGGAACGAGCGACGGAGGCCGGCTCGCAGTACGAAACGGCTGGCGGGGCGCTTTTCCTGCGCGCTGGTCGCCGCATCCCGCTCGACGCCAGCGGCAACATGATTCTGCGCTGGCACGGCAGCGCGCGCGACCTTCCCGAAGGCGGTGCGTATGATCGCATCCCCATCTGGCAGATCATTTGTTCCATTTATCCGGACCAGTGCCCTCCGGAGGCGCCGCGCTTCGCGCCGGAATTCTTCCGCGACAAGATTGTTCTGGTCGCCGCCAGCGCCGCCGGCAGCTACGATGCCCATCCCACACCCTTCGGCGAGCGCGATCCGGGCTTTTTTGCTCACGCCACTGCCATCGACAATCTCCTGCAGGGCGAAGCCGTGCAGACCCCTCCGCGCTGGTTTCTTCCTGTTGCCGTATTTCTTTTGGCGCTGGCGGGCGCCGTTGTGCCCGTCCGGTTCGCCTCCGGGGCCGGAGGCGGGGCCGCGGTGGCGGCGCTGATGGCAGTGTATGGAGGCGCGGCTTTCCTCGCGTTGGACCGTTGGGCGCTCTGGCTGCCCATGATTGCTCCCCAAGCCGCGCTGCTCGTCGCCTGGGTTTCCTCCGGCGCCATTCGCTATGCCACCACGGGCCGCGAGTTGCGGCGCACCCGCGGCACGCTCGACCGCTACATCTCCCCGGAACTCGTCAACTACGTCCTGGAAAACCTGGAAACCATCCAGTTGGGCGGCGAAAAAAAAGTTCTCACCATTCTTTTCTCCGACGTGCGCAACTTCACCACGCTTTCGGAGAAGGCCGATCCCGTCGAGCTTATCCGCCTGCTCAACGAGTACCTCGAGGCCATGACGGAGATCATCTTCAAGTACGACGGCATCGTGGACAAGTTCATCGGCGACGGCATTCTCGCCTATTGGGGCGCGTTCACGCCCGGCAAGAACCATGCGGAGCTTGCGGCGCGCGCCTCGCTGGAAATGCTGGAGCGCCTGGCCGAGCTGAACCGCGGCTGGGCCGCGGAGGGCCGCAAAGAAATCGCCATCGGAATCGGTCTGAACACCGGCGAAGTTATTTTCGGCAATGTGGGCAGCGGGAAGAAGATCGAGTTCACCGTCATCGGCGATCCGGTCAATCTCGCTTCCCGTCTTGAGGGGTTGAACAAACAGTTCGGAACCACCATAATCATCAGCGACACAACATACAGGGGACTGGGCAATCAGGCGCGAGTGCGCCCGCTGGGCGGCGTGCAGGTGAAGGGCAAGACCGTAGAGACGGCGGTTTTCGAACTGCTCGGACTGGACGGTGGCTCCGTGGAAACCGAAACCCGGCAGAATGCAACTCCGTCCCATTCGCAGGCTGGGAATTGACAAATCGGGGGTCAACCATGCAAGTACGTCGGACACAAGTAGTAGCCGTTCTGCTGGCGCTCTGTTTCGTAAGTGCCGCCGCGGCCATCCCCATGATCCAGGGCAAAGGACAGGGGCAAAAGGAGAAAGACAAGAAAGAGGAGCCAAAGGGCGAAGCGAAAGGTGAGGGCCGGGACAAGGACTCCGACGGCAAAGAGAAGCCTGCGCCTCTGTTTGGCGGCAAGATGTCGCTGAAGTCATCGCGCCAGTCCTCGGACCAGGCCACCCTGGGGTTTAACGGCATCGAGCCCGACGGAAGCGTGAGCAAAGACGTGATGGCGCGCCAGGTCAGTGCCGAAGATCTGAAGAAGGCCAAGCAACTCTCGACCTATGCCGTGGATTCCGGCGAGCTGGATTACTTCCTCGAAGAGGGCAAGCTGAACAAGCAGGCGCCGGCCAAGAAAGGGTCCCGCCAGCGGTCCTCGAAGCAGGAAGTGGCCGTGAATCGGGCGCCGGGCGGGCAAGCGGACGGGGAGGGGCAATGATGCGCAGATTGCGATCCTCACTGCTGGTTCTCCTGGTTTTGCTGCTGGCTGCGCCCGCCCCGGCACAGTTTGGCGACCTGTTTGGCAAGCTGAAGAAAGCCAAGGACGTTTTCACGCCCTGGACTCCGGAGCAGGAGCAGGCCATTGGGGAAGCAACAGCCGCCAAGATGATCAATGCCTTTGGCCTGTATGAGAACGAGGAGGTGTTGAAGTACGTCAACCTGGCAGGCAACGCGACCGCCCGCCAGGCTCCACGGAGGCTTAGCTACCACTTCGGCATCCTCGATACCGAAATCATCAACGCTTTCGCCCTTCCTGGCGGCTATGTGTTTGTCACGCGCGGCGCTCTGGCCAACATGAAGAATGAGGCGGAGCTCGCCGGCGCACTGGCGCACGAGGTGGCCCATGTGGACGGCCGCCACCTGGAATCGCAGGTGCGGACCCGCAAAGCCAGTTCCTGGGCAATGGAAGAAGGCACCAGCCGGATTCCCGCACCGGACCAACTCCGCAATATCGCCGGAGAGATATTCACGGAAGCGATCAACATGAGCTACAGCCGTGACAAGGAGGACGAGGCCGACCGCAAAGGTACGGAGTTTTTGGCCCGGGCCGGCTATGCTTCCACCGGCCTGCGCGACTTTCTTCAAACCCTGGCTGTGGCTGCCGAAGAAGCGGAAACCAAGCAAAGCCTGGGACTGTGGGGCAAGACCCATCCGCCCTTTAACCAGCGCGTGGCCAAGCTGACCAAGCTGGCCGGCGAATTTGGAGACGGCGGGCAGAAACTGGAAGAGCGCTATCTCCAGAACGTCACCTTCGAACCGGCATCGGTCGCAGCCGCTGAGAGCGCCTCGGGAGGCGTCCCTCCGGCTGGCGGAGTAAACCGCGTGGTCTCCGCTGCGCACACTCAGGCCGCGGCTGCTCCCGACGCAACGGGCGCGCAGAGCATCTCCCTCTGGGTGGAGCGCGAGTACAACTCGTGGGACAATCCGCTGCACAGCGAGGTGCAGATCAACGGGCAGACCATCAACATCTACAGTTCGGAAACCTCGGATCCTCTCGGCGCGCAGCTGAAAGAGGGCTGGAACACCTTCACGCTCACCACCATTCCGCAGGAGCCGGCGAACCGCAACAATGGTCTGATTTTCCGAATCGGTCCCATGCACAAGGACCCGAAGCGCAATCAGATGACCATGGTGCCGGTGCTCTGGACCTTCCGCAACGGCACCGACTGGAAGTTCGACACGGAAACCCAGGCCTATTCTCATCCTCTGGGACCGGATGTGGAGCAGGTCACGCTCGTGTTCCGCGTTTACTTTGCGGGACTAGAGCGCGAGAACGCCAAGATCAAGGCGGGGGACTACGTGCTCGTCGGCAAGCCCAGCTACAACAGCTGGAACACACCGGTCACAGGCACTGTCTGGGTCAATGGAACGCCTTTGAACACCTTCATGCTCGAGGAGCGAACCATCGTTATCACCGACCTCCTCCGGCCCGGGAAGAACGAGATCAAACTTGTGTCGGAGCGTATTCGAAACAGCATCCGCGACAACGACGTCCAGTTTGAAATCCTTGGCCCTGCGGAATGGAACGTGACGCAGAACCGCTATGTCTTGCCGCGGGTGTTGCAGTTCAACAGCATGCAAGGTTGGACGCGGGATCCCAAGTCCGGCCAGCTCGTGTATCGCGCCAAGCCGGGCTCCGACACCATTGAACGCGTGATCCCCTTCTTTCTGAAGCCGGCGGCAGTTTCGGCAACTCAGTAGGAGTGCGCGCTCGGAGACGTGCATCTCGCTGTAAGCGGCAGCGTCTGATGGGCGTCCGGGATCGCGCCCCGCGCCTGGTGTTGCCACGGCATGCGAAAAGATGATGCCGGCCATGCGCCGTCGCGTTTCTTGCTGCAAGCTATCGTCACTCCCGCGGTGCCCTTTGTTTGCCCATTTCCCACTGCCTCCGATAAAATCGTGGGCTTCGTGCCTGCTTTCTGTAGCGACCGGGGCACGGCGTTGCCTCTAAATGAAAATCCACGAATACCAGGGCAAGACCATCCTCTCCAGGTTCGGTGTTGCGGTTCCGCGCGGCGAAGTGGCGGTGACGCGCGATGAGGCCATCCGCGCGGCCAAGAACCTGATGGCCGCCGGCGCCGAAGCCGTGGTCGTCAAGGCGCAGATTCACGCCGGCGGGCGGGGCAAGGGCGGCGGCATCAAGATTGCGAAGTCGGCCGACGAAGCGGGCGAGGTCGCCGCGCGCATGCTGGGCATGAAACTGGTCACGCCCCAGACCGTCCCTGAGGGCCGCGTCGTGAAGCGGCTGCTGATTGAGGAGACGCTGCCCATTGCGAGCGAGCTGTACCTGGGCATTGTGATTGATCGCGTGGCGGCCTGCCCTGTGTTCATGGCATCGGCTTCGGGAGGCATGGAGATCGAGCAGGTCGCAGCCCGCGAGCCCGCGGCCATTCTCACGGAATACATCGACCCCGGCGTAGGCTTTCAGGCCTTCCAGGCGCGCAAGCTGGCTTACGGCCTGGGCGTGAAGGCGGAACTGGTCGGCGACGCGGTGCGCTTCATGAGCGGCCTGTACCGCGCCTTCGAGGCCACGGACGCATCCCTTGCCGAGATCAATCCTTTCGTCGTGACAAAAGACAATCGCCTGCTGGCGCTGGACGCCAAGATCAACTTCGACGACAACGCCTTGTTCCGCCACAAAGATCTCAAGGAACTACGCGACACCGACGAAGAGGACCCGCTGGAAGTCGAGGCCTCCAAGTACGGCCTGAACTACATCAAGCTGGATGGCAACGTCGGCTGCATGGTGAACGGTGCCGGCCTGGCCATGTCCACCATGGACATCATTCAGTATGCGGGCGGTTCGCCTGCGAACTTCCTCGACGTGGGCGGCGGCGCCAACGCCGAGCAGGTAACGCACGCCTTCGAAATCCTGCTGAGCGACAGGAACGTTCGCGCCGTGCTGATCAACATTTTTGGCGGCATCCTGCGCGTGGATACGCTGGCCAGCGGCGTGGTCGAGGCGGCCAGGAAGACCAAAATCTCACTGCCCGTCGTCTTGCGGCTGGAGGGCACGAACGTGGAGCAAGGCCGCGAGATCCTGAAACAGTCCGGATTGAATTTCATCGTGGCGGAGACCATGAAGGACGCGGCGGAAAAAGTGGTTGCTGCCGCCAAGGGTTAGGGATTTCCGGATGAGCATTCTGGCGGACAAGTCAACGCGCGTGCTGGTGCAAGGCCTGACCGGCCGCGAGGGCACGTTCCACGCCAAGGGCTGCGCGGCCTACGGAACGCAGATCGTGGGCGGGGTCACGCCCGGCAAAGGCGGCACCACGCACGAGAGCTGGCCCGTGTTTAACAGCGTGGCGGAAGCGGTGAAGAAGACCGGCGCCAACGCATCGATGATCTTCGTTCCGCCACCGTTCGCCGCCGACGCCATCATGGAAGCCGCCGACGCCGCCCTGCCGCTCATCGTCTGCATCACCGAGGGCATTCCCACGCTCGACATGGTGCGCGCCTGGGAATTCCTGGGCGAACGGAAATCGCGGCTCATCGGTCCCAACTGCCCGGGGATTATCTCGCCGGGACGGTGCAAGATCGGCATCATGCCGGGCCACATCCACCGCGAGGGCAAGGTGGGAATCGTTTCGCGCTCCGGTACGCTGACCTACGAAGCGGTGCACCAGCTCACGCTGCGCGGCATCGGCCAGTCCACCGCCATCGGAATCGGCGGCGATCCGATCATCGGCACCAATTTTGTCGATGCGATCGCCCTGTTCAACCAGGATGCGGAAACCGAAGCCATCGTGATGATCGGGGAAATCGGCGGCAATGCCGAGGAGCAGGCTGCCGAGTTCATCCGCAAGAACGTGAAGAAGCCCGTGGCGGCCTTCGTTGCCGGACAAACGGCGCCGCCCGGCCGCCGCATGGGACATGCGGGCGCCATCATTTCCGGCGGGCACGGCACGGCCGCGGAGAAAATCCAGGCGCTGGAGGCTGCGGGCATCCGCGTGGCCAAGTCTCCCGCCGATATTGGCGAGACACTGGCGGCCGCATTAGGCGTCACGGCGGGAAAAATTAGGAACGGAGAACCTGGAACTCAAACATGAAGACCATTGAACGCACTTTTTCCATCATCAAGCCGGATGCGATCGGCAAAGGCGCCACCGGCGACATTCTCAAAACCCTCGAAGGGAAGGGCTTCCGCATCATAGGCATGCGCATGCTGGAAATTACGAAGCACCAGGCGGAGGGATTTTACGCCGTGCACGCGGGCAAGCCGTTCTTCGACTCGCTGACCATCTTCATGTCCAGCGGGCCCATCGTGGTGTTGGCGCTGGAAAAGGAAAACGCCATCGCAGACCTGCGCGAGGCCATGGGCGCAACCAACCCGGCCAACGCCGCGGAAGGAACCATCCGCAAAAAGTGGGCGTCGAGCATCGAGGCCAACGCCATTCACGGATCAGACGGCGAAGACACGGCCCGCTTTGAGCTCAGCTACTTCTTTGCCGGCTACGAACTGGCTTCCTAGCGCAGGCCCGGCAAAACGGGGAGACGACATGCGGCACGTGGAAATCACCATGCTGAAAGGGCGCACAACGGAGCAGAAGCGCCGCGTGGCCGAGCGCATCACGCAGGCCTTGATGGAAGAAGCGGGGGCGCGCCGCGAAGCCACTTCGATTGCCATCGTTGAGGTCGAACAGGACAGCTTTGCCCACGGCGGCGTTCTGGTGATTGACGACAAGCGCTAGGCCGCGCCGCGTCCGGGCTACGATCGTCTGGGCTTGGGCGGCAGGCTGGCGGCGAAGTCGTCGAGCACAATGGTCTGTTCGCGATCCGGCCCAGTGGACACCATGCCGATCTTGGCGCCGCTCTCTTTTTCCAGAAACTCCAGGTAGGCACGGGCGCGCAGCGGAAGTTTCTCCCAGCTCTTCACGCCGGCCGTGGGTTTCTTCCAGCCGGGTAGCGTCTGGTACACGCACTCAATCTTTTCGTATCCGGTCGCTTGCGCGGGAAGCTCCGTGGTTTTCTTTCCGTCCACCTTGTAGCCCACGCACACGGGAATCTCCGCCAGGTCGTCCAGCACATCCAGCTTGGTCACCACTAGAGAGGAAATCCCGTTGATCATCGCCGCGTAGCGCAGCAGGGGAAGATCATTCCACCCGCAGCGCCGCGGCCGGCCGGTCACCGCGCCGAACTCGCTGCCCATCTTACGCAGCCGGTCTCCGAGTTCGCCTTCGATCTCCGTGGGAAAGGGCCCGCCTCCCACGCGCGTGCAGTAGGCCTTGGTGACTCCAATCACGGAGTCGATGGAGGTTGGAGCCACTCCCGTGCCAATCACGGCGCCGCCCGAGGTGGCGCTCGAGGAGGTAACAAAGGGATAGGTTCCGTGGTCGATGTCGAGCATTGTGCCCTGCGCGCCCTCGAACATCACAGACTTCCCCTCGC
>CAYRII010000012.1:0-21563 GCA_964424245.1 uncultured Terriglobales bacterium
GCCTGGCCCGTGCCGTAGAGCCCGACGTTGGAGGTGGTGGCGGCCCGCAGCCTCGGTGATTTCCCGGATTTGAGGGTGATGGGCAACCGCAGTGGAAACCGCTTGCCGGTGCGCGCTTCGCCCAATGGGGCCTCCTTGAATCGGCACGGAGGGGTCATCCGCCGGCCGCGAATGCAAGCGACGAGGACTCTGCGCGCGTTATACCACGAACTCCAGCAGTGCGACTAGTGCGCATCCAGTAGCAATCCAAACAACCCTCTATCGCGTACCGGTGAAGGAACCCGAGAGCCGCCGGCATCCGGCGGCCGGGAAATTTTGGCGAGGACTCAACATGAACTGCACACGACTTCGCTCGACCCTGACGATGCTTCTGGTGATGGTGCTGGCGCTGCCCCCTGGGCTGCCCGCCGCCAACCATCGTGAGGCGCCGATCACGGCTCTGGATCGCCTGGCGGACATCACCGATTTCTATGCCTTTGTCAGCTACGATAATCCGGACAAGGTCACGCTCATCCTGAACGTGGACCCGCTGCTCGAACCCTCCAACGGTCCAACGTATTTTCCGTTTGATCCGGAAATCACGTATGCCATCCGCATTGACAACAACCACGATGCCATCGAAGACCTGGTGTTCGAGTTTCGTTTCCAGAACGAGATCCGGCTACCCGACGTGTTCACGGTTTACGTGGGCGCGGGCAGCGGAATCCCGGCGCCGGCGAACTCCCCCGCTCCCGTAGCGCCCGGCTCGCCGCTGATCCCGCCCGCCATCACCGCCCTAGATGGCGAGGGATCGCAGGGACTGGGACTGCGCCAAACCTACACCGTCACCCTGGTGAAGGGCGATGAACGCATCGTTCTGAACGGCGGGCAGAAGCTCATCGCGGTTCCCTCCAACGCTGGTCCGCGCACCATGCCCAACTATCCGGCGCTCGCCCAGCAAGGAATTTATTCGCTCTCGAATGGCGTCAAGACCTGGGCGGGAACGGCGGAAGATCCCTTCTGGATCGATTTGGGCGCCGCCTTCGATTCGCTCAACTTCCGGGCGGAAGGGTTCGTGCTCCCGGCTGTTCTCACGGACGCGCAGGATGCGAATGACCAGGCCAACTTCGCCGCCGATGACGTTGCGGGATTCAACGTGAACGCCATGGCCATCGAAGTGCCCATCAGCATGCTGACCAGCGACGGCCAGAAACACCCGGCCAGCGACCCTCGCGCCACGCTGGGAGCTTGGGGCACAACGTCCCGCCCGGCGGTTACCGTGCGTCGCACCAAGCCTCTCACGCTGCCCGGAGTGCGCCAGGTGCAGCGCATGGGCAACGCGCTGTTCAACGAACTGATCATCGGAGTGGGATCGAAGGACCGCTTCAGCATGGAAGTTCCCAGCAAAGACTCCCAGTTTGCCGGATTCGCGCTGGATCCACTGTTGGCACGCGCGCTGAATGCCATCTACCCGGCAGCCTTCAACGTGGACCTGCCGATTCCGCCGCCGCCTCGCACAGATCTGCTGCCCCTGGTGCAATACAAGAATCACGGAGCTTTGGTGGCGGCGGCGGCCGGCTTTGCCGATCCCAACCTGCCCTCGGGCCCCGTGGCCGATGTGCTGCGCCTGAACACCGGGATTCCGCCGACGCCGGTGGCTCAGATCAAGCGCATGGGCCTGCTGGCCGGCGATCCTGCGGGCTACCCCAACGGCCGTCGCGTGCAGGATGACGTGGTGGACATCTCGGCGCGAACTGTGGCCGGCATCCTGGTGTTCGGACTGAACACCTTTCCCTACAACCGCATCGGCGACGGTGTGAACGCCAACGACGCCGCCTACCAGGAAAGTTTTCCCTACCTGGGTTATGCGTGGGACGGCCGCAACAGCCGCCACGTTGATCCCGGCGAGGCTGGATGCAACGGCGGCACCTGCCCCATCAACTGACTGACGCTCGTGGCTGCGCCGCCGCGCAGCCACGAGACTCTTCCCACGACGAGGATGCACATGAGAATGTCCGGTTTCCTGATCGCTCTTTGCATGATTGTGACGATACCCGTCTCCTGGGGCCAGGAAGCTCCGCCGTCTCCTGCAGAAGCCAGGATCGCCCAGGCGCAGAAGGCGCTGGCCGCCGACTCGCGGAATTACATGGCTTACAACGAACTGGCGCTGGCGTACGCGCGGCGCGCGCGAGAAACCTCCGACACCCGCTTTTACCAACGCGCCGAGGAGGTCCTGCGGCGGTCGCAGGAGTTGAAACCGGGAAACTTGGAAGCCCGCAAGGTATCGGTGTGGGTGCTCCTGGGGCAGCATGAATTCGCGCGCGCGCTGGAGCATGCGAAGGAACTGAGCCGCCTGGTTCCAGACGACGTGCTGACGTACGGCTTGCTTGCCGATGCTCACGTGCAGCTTGGCAACTACACCGAAGCCGAAGCTGCGGTGCAGTGGATGCTCAACCTGCGCCCCGGCAATATCCCGGCTCTAACCCGCGCCGCCTACTTGCGGGAGCTCTTCGGGGATATCGACGGAGCGTCGGAATTGATGCAGGCTGCCCTGCGGCGGACGCCGCCATCGGAAACCGAAGACATGGCATGGATTTTCACCCACATCGCGCATCTGCATCTGGCGGCGGGGGACGTCTCCGTAGCGGATCAGACAGTGACGGAGGCGCTGCGATGGTTTCCCGACTATCACTACGCACTGGCGCAACAAGCCAAATTGCGTACCGCCCAGGGACGCTACGCGGAGGCCGTGGAGCTGCTCCAGCGACGATTGCAAGCGGCTCCGCACGCGGAAAATCTCTACGACCTGGCGGAAGCTTTGCAGCGCGCGGGCCGGCAGGAAGAAGCGCGGCGAGCCTTCGCAGCCTTCGAACAGCGGGCGCTCCGGGAACAAGCGGCGTGGGACAACGCCAATCGCGAGCTCATTTTCTATTACGCAGATCATGCACGAAGGCCGAAGGAGGCGCTGCGTGTGGCCAGGCTGGAGGCTGCCCGGCGAAAAGATGTCTATACGCTCGACGCTCTTGCCTGGGCGCTCTACAGCAACGGAGAATTTCGCGAGGCCCGGGAGCAGATGACCCTCGCCCTGGCGGTCGGCATTCGTGACTCCCGGTTGTTCCAACACGCCGCTGCGATAGCGCACAAACTGGGAGACCGCGCGTCCGCAAAGAAATACCAACGCCAGGCAAACGAGTTGAGCATCGCGACGCTGGCCGAAGGCAACCGCTCGGAAGCCACGGCAGAAGGGCGCAGGGCGAGCTTCTAGAACTGCACAGGCGCGGGCTGGCGCTCGGTGGCGGTTTCCACTTCGAAGAAGGCGCGCCGGCGGAAAGCAAACATTGCGGCCACGAGGTTGCTGGGGAAGCTCTGCACCGTGACATTCAGGTCGCGCACCACGGCGTTGTAGTAGCGGCGCGCGTTCTGCAGCGCGTCTTCCACCGAGCTCAGCGATTGCTGCAAGGAAAGAAACTGTTCCGAGGCGCGCAGCTGCGGATAGTTTTCCGCCACGGCGAACAGCGTGCGCAGCCCTGCCGTGAGCTCACCTTCGGCCTTCGCGCGCTCTTCGGTTCCCGAGGTTTGCATGGCCTCCGTGCGCAGGCGTGTGACCTTGTCGAAGGTCCCGACTTCGTGCGCAGCGTAGCCTTTGACGGTCTCAACCAGGTTGGGAATCAAGTCATGGCGGCGCTTGAGCTGCACATCAATATCGGCCCAGGCGGAATCGGTGCGCACGTTGAGCTGCACCAGGCGGTTGTACATCACCACCACCACCACCGCCAGCACTCCCGCGAACACTACGATCAGGGACAGAAGTGACATATTGAATGCGCCCGGGTCTTCCATGAAAACGCGCGGCGGAAGGTATCACACAGCCGGGCGCCGTGCAACGCCGGCGCGGCGGATGCGGCATCCGTGATAAAAAAGAACAGGATGCCGGATATCACCAATATTCGCGGACTCCCGCCCATGCTGATTCCGGTGGCGGGCGTTCTGTTGCTGACGTGGCTGGCGCTGTGGCTCAGCACGCGCGCCACTCGGCGCATTGCCGACCGCATGGGGAAAGACGACAACGACCATTTGGAGGAGATCGAGCACTGGGCCAAACAGCTCACCGCACTGCTGCGCAAGGTAATCGCCGGCGTAGCGGCCGTTGCGGCCACGCTGATCATTCTGCGCAGCACGGGCATTCGTGGCATTCCGGCGCTCACCTGGGAAGAAGTTTTCGCGTGGATGATGGGACCCGGGTTGCGCATCCTGTTGGTGCTAGGCGGCGCCTGGGTGCTCAGCCGCATGGCGCGTTTGGTGATTTCGCGCATGCCGGTGTTCGTCGTGCCCAAATATGCAGAGCGCGCGGAGACGCAGGAGCGCCAGCGGCGCGCACAAACCGTCAGCCGTTTGCTGAGCCATCTGGTGACGGCAGTTCTCATGTCCATTTCCGGGCTCATCGTTCTGCGGGAGCTGGGCGTAGACATCATGCCGATTCTCACCGGCGCCGGTATCGTCGGGCTGGCCGTGGGCTTCGGCGCGCAGAACCTGGTGCGCGACGTGATCTCCGGATTTTTCATCATCCTGGAGAACCAGATTCGCGTGGGCGACATTGCCGTCATCAACGGGCGCGGCGGACTGGTGGAAGCCATCAACCTGCGCACCACGGTGACGCGCGGCTTCGACGGCACGGTGCACATTTTTCCCAACGGAGCCATCGAGCAGGTCTCCAACATGACCAAGGACTTTTCCTATTACGTGATCGAACTGGGTGTGGCCTACAAGGAAAACGTGGACCAGGTGATGAGCGTGCTGCGCGACATCGGCGCGGAGCTGGAACGGGATGCAGCGTTCGCGAACAAGATCCTGGCGCCGCTGGAAATCGTGGGCGTGGACCAGTTCGCCAACTCGGCGGTGGTCATCAAGATGCGCATCAAGACCGTGCCTCTAGAACAGTTCACGGTGGGGCGCGAGTTGCGTCGGCGGATCAAGAATACGTTTGACGCCAAGGGCATCGAGATTCCTTACCCGCACCTGTCGCTTTACTTTGGCGATGCCAGCCGGCCCGTCCAGGTAGAGATGGCGGAAAAGGTGGCGGCCATGGAGGCCGCGGCGGCCCGGTCCGGATCATCCGGAAGGAATGGATGAAACAGCCGCGGGGTGGACGGGCGTCTCCTGCGGCAGAAGGACCTACGCGTAGCGTGCGATAGCCAGTTCGACAATTTCCCCGATCATCTGCGTGTAACTGCGGCCGGACTTGCGCGCCGCCATGGCAAACTCGGCGCTGCTGGAGAGCCAGGGATTGGGGTTGGCCTCAATCACATAGACCTTGTTTTTCCTGGTCAGCCGCATGTCAATACGCCCGTAGTCGCGCAGGCGCAACGCCTGATAGGCCGCGAGCGCAGTATGAGAAAGCTTTTGCGTCGTTTCTTCGTCCAGGTCTTCGGCCACCGCGGACTTGGTGAGCTTGTAGGCGTCGGTATCCTTTTCCCACTTCACATCCTCCCCGGCAATGCGCGGCGTGCCCTTGGGCAATTTGGAGAGATCCAGCTCAATCAGAGGAAGCGCTTCCGGGTTCTTGTTGCCCAGCACGGCACCGTAGATCTCGCGGCCCTCGATGTACTCCTCGATGAGCGCGGGCGAATCAAACTGCTCGTGGATGTAATGGATGCGCTCCATGAGCTCTTTCACACTGCCCACTACGGAGCCGCTGTCGATGCCGATGGAACCGTCTTCCGAGGAGGGCTTCACAATGAGCGGGAAAGAAATATCGTGCGAGTGGTCGAGCTCACCGCGATAGGAAATGGCAAAGTCCGGCGACAGGATGCTGTGGAAAGCAAACATCTTCTTGGCTACGGCCTTGTCGTGGCCGAGGAAAAGTCCCTTGGCGTTGGTGCCGGTGTAGGGAATGCCGACCAGGTCCAGATAGGCGGCGATGTTCATGTCCTTGGTGTCGTCGCCGGCGTAAGACTCGGAGAGGTTGAACACCAGGTCGCAGCCGCATTTGGCCAGGGCATGCAGCGACTGCGTGCGCCCGTCCAGCACGTGGTAGAAGGGTTCGTGGCCCAGTTTCACCAGGGCCTCGGAAATTTCCTCGTGGTCGTGCTTCTCTCTCTTTTTTTTCTTGCGGCCCTTGCGCCGCTTTGCGGGCTCCGGTTCCGGCTCCGGCGCGGCAATCGGATCCTCTTCCCAGGAATCGTAGAGGACCGCTATCTTGAGCTTTCTCGGCGTCATCCTAACCTCCGCAGTGCCCTGTCGGCGGTCTTTGTTTGTCAGGGCTGCACAAACTTGCCCCGGGCGATGTAATTCATGGCGAGCGCGGTGATGTAAACCGTGATCTCCGTCAAGTGTTCGCGCTCGCGCTTGGCGTCGGCAAAGAGCTTGAGCTCGGCGACGCGCGTGGCAATCGAATCCACCAGCTTGCGGACCAGGGGACGCTGCACACCGGTCCAGTAGGTGACCTTGTCCAGAATGGCGTTGAGGTTTTCGTGCAGCAGTTCGGCCGCAGGGCGCACTCCCTTTTTGCGGCGCCGCGAAACACGGAAGATGTCTTCCAGGTCGTTGTCCAGCGCCAGGTCCATGGGCGAGCGCAGCTCCTCGAGCGCGCGCTCGTAAAACTCCGCCACCGTGGTTTCCATTTCCTCGACCGTAATGTCGGTGTTGCCCTGCGGCCGCAGCGGCTCCACGTCGCCGAACTTCCTGGCGATGCGATCCACGTACACCAGTTTTTCCAGCGCACCCCAGCCCTTATACTTGCGGCGCCAGTTGGACTTGGGCGTGAGCCACACGGCAAAGGTCTCAGCGAAGTCTTCGTCGGGATGCTTCTGCGCGTACCAGCCCTCAATGTGGCGCACAAAGCGGCGCGAGAAGGGAACAGGACGGTAGTGATCGCGATACGGCCGGCGAAAGGGCCCGAAGAGCTGGCGCCACTCCGGGGTCTTGTAGAGCTTGTAGGCGTAGTTGAAGGCGTGGCCGGCTTCGTGGCGCAGGTACATCAGGATCTCGCGCGCGTCCTCGACGTCGTCCATTTCTTTTTCCAGGCGGGTCAGTTCGGGATTGGCCAGATAAAAGGGAAGTCCGATCACGGGCTCACCCGAAGGGCAGCCCCACTCGTCGGTGAGATAGCAGAGCGGGCGGAACTTCTTCAGGCCTTTTCGCTCCAGCTCGCGGTAGAGCTGCTGCACAAAACGCTCCAGCGGCGTGCCCTCCAGCCGGAGACCAAGCTCCCGAATAGGTTTGGTTAGAATTTCCTGGATGTCCGGCGGAGCTTTTTCGAAGGCGCGCAAGGGTTCTCAAAAGAGAGCGTAGCACGGATTCTGCAAGAACCAGCCTCTTCCGTTATGACGATGGAAAGCTGTTGGCGAGTTGCCAATCGTTTGTGGATGCTTTTTTTGAAAATCGCAACGTCTCAGATGTCTCCGTGATGGTGGCAGCCAGGGCGGTAGCGTAAGCTAGGATCTGCCCATTCCATCGGTCTGGTGAAGAAAACCATGGAAACAACTCCGGGGAGCGCGCGCCCGATGTCCCGCGGCCGGTTGCTGCGCCGAGTGTTGGTGGCCGCGGCCGCACTGGCCGGGCTGGCAATCGGATGGTGGCACTACACGCGACCGCAGCCCGTGCCCGTGGTGCTGAGTCAGGTGGATCGTGGCCGCGTGGAGCGCACCGTGGCCAATACGCGCGCGGGGACGGTGAACGCGTGCCGGCGGGCCAAGCTTGCGCCTCCTGCCGGCGGCCAGATCGTGTCCCTGCCGGTTCGCGAGGGTGATCGCGTGCGCACCGGGCAGGTTCTGCTGGAATTGTGGAACGAAGACACGGCGGCGCAAGCGCGCGTGGCGGAAGAGCAGGCGCGCGGTGCCCGGCTGCGTGTGGAAGAAGCCTGCACGCGCGCCGACGTTGCCGAGCGCGACGCCGAGCGCGCCCGCAAGCTGCATCGCGACGGCCTCATTCCCGACGAACAGTTCGACCGCGCCGCCTCATCGGCCAAAACTTTGCGCGCCGCCTGTGACGCTGCTCGCGCCGAGGTCGAACAGGGCCAGGCGCGCATCCAGCTGGCACGCGCCAACCTCACGCGCACGGTATTGCGCGCACCCTTCGCCGGAATTGTCGCCAAGCTCAACGGCGAGCTGGGCGAGTTCACCATGCCGTCGCCGCCGGGTATTCCCACGCCGCCCGTTATCGACCTGATTGACGACAGCTGCCTTTACGTGACTGCGCCCATCGACGAGGTGGACGCGGCGCGCGTGCGCGTGGGCCAGACAAGCATGATCACTCTGGACGCCTTTTCGGGGCAGCGCTTTCCCGGCCGCGTGCGCCGCGTGGCTCCCTACGTGGTCGACATTGAAAAGCAGGCGCGCACCGTGGATGTGGAGGTGGAATTCACCGGCCCTCAGGACGCGAAGGCACTGCTGGCGGGATACAGCGCCGACGTGGAAATCATCCTCGATGAGCGCGAAGACGTGGTGCGCGTTCCTACACAGGCCCTGCTGGAGGGCAATCGCGTGCTCGTGTATACCGCCAATGCCGGCACGCTGAAGGAGCGCCGGCTGCAGGTCGGAATTTCCAATTGGGAGTACACGGAGGTTCGCTCCGGTCTGGAGGCCGGCGAGCAGGTGGTGGTTTCGATCGAGCGCGAAGGCGTGGCGCCGGGAGCCCACGCAGTGCCGGAGACAGCTCCGCGGCGATGATCCGGCTGGAGCACATTCACCGCATTTTCCCCGTAGGCCGGGAAGAGGTTCACGCGCTGCGCGAAGTAAGCCTGCACATCGCGCGCGGGGAATACGTTTCCATCATGGGCCCGTCGGGATCGGGCAAATCCACGTTGCTCAACCTCATCGGCTTGCTCGACCGTCCCACTTCCGGCACATATTTTCTGGACGGCGAGGACGTGACCGGGCTCAGCGACCAGCAGCAGGCGCAGGTGCGCCGCGAGAAAATCGGTTTTGTGTTTCAGTTTTTTCACCTGGTGCCGCGGCTTTCGGCGGCGGAAAACGTGGAACTGCCCATGGTGCTGGCCGGTGTCGCGCCCACGGATCGCGCGCCCGCGGTCAGCCGGCTGCTGGAAGAAGTCGGCATCTCGCGGCGCGCCCTGCACCGTCCCGACCAGCTTTCCGGGGGCGAGCGCCAGCGCGTGGCCATCGCGCGCGCCATGGTGATGCAGCCCGCAGTGATCCTGGCGGATGAGCCCACCGGCAATCTCGATCAGACCACGGGCAAGGAGGTCATCCACCTGCTGGAAGAGCTGAACGGCAAAGGCATGGCGCTGCTGCTGGTGTCGCACGATCCCGAGCTCGCGGGTCGCGCGCGCCGTCACGTCAGCATGGTCGACGGCCGCATCCAGTCCGATACGGGAGCGAACGCATGAGACTGCGGGACGTCGGCCGCTTTGCCTGGCGCTCGCTCACGGGCGCCAGCACGCGCACACTGCTGATGATGGCGGCCATGTCCATCGGCGTCGCCGCCGTCGTGGTACTCACCTCGCTCGGCGAAGGCGCGCGCCGTTACGTGCGCCATCAGTTCACGTCGCTGGGCACCAACCTCATCGTCGTGTTCCCGGGACGCGCGGAGACGGCCGGGGGCTTTTCCAGCGTGGTGATTGGCAGAACACCCCATGACCTGACCCTGGAGGACGCTCTCGCCCTGCGGCGCATTCGGGGCGTGCAGCGCGTCACGCCCCTCAACGTCGGTTCGGACGAAGTGTCGTGGATGGAGCGCCGCCGCGAAGTAGCGATCCTGGGCTCCACCGCTGAACTGTTGGAAGTCCATAGCATGAAGCTGGCGCAAGGAAAGTTTCTGCCCGAAGAAGACCCGCGCCGCGCAACTCCGGTGTGCGTCATCGGCGCCACTGTGCGCCAGGAACTTTTCGGAGCGCGCTCTGCGCTCGGCGAGTGGGTGCGCATCGGCGATCGCCGCTTCCGCGTCGTGGGTGTGCTGGCGCAGCAGGGGCAGTCGCTTGGTCTGGATATCGACGAGGTGGTCGTGATTCCCGTGGCCTCGGCGCAACAACTGTTCAACCTGCCGTCGCTCTTGCGCATTCTGGTGGAAACGCGTTCACGCGAGGAAATGGCGGCGGCGCGCAGAGAAGTCCGCCGCATTCTGCGCGAACGGCACGATGGGGAGGACGACGTCACCGTGGTGACCCAGGACGCCGTGCTGGCCACCTTTGACCGCATCCTGGTGGCGCTGACGCTGGCGCTGGCAGGCATTGCCACCATCAGCCTGGGAGTCGCCGGCATCCTCATCATGAACGTGATGCTCATCGCGGTGTCGCAGCGCACCACCGAAATCGGTTTACTGAAGGCCATCGGCGCCTCGCCGGCGCAGATTCGGTTGCTTTTCTTCGCCGAAGCCGCGCTGCTTTCCGCCGTCGGCGGCCTGGTGGGCTCTGTGCTGGGGCAACTGGGGAGCTTCACCATCCGCCAGGTTTATCCGGTGTTGCCTGCGTTCCCGCCGCCGTGGGCGGTGGCGGCGGCAGTGGCGACCGCGGTCACTACCGGCATTCTGTTCAGCCTGATGCCGGCGCAGCGTGCCGCGCGGCTCGAACCGGCGCTGGCGCTGTCGAGGAGATGAACCCGTGCTGCTGCACGATTTCCTTCGACTGACGCTCGGCTCGCTGCGCTCTCACCGCATGCGCAGCTTCCTGGCGGCTTTGGGTATTGCCGTGGGCATCGCCTCCGTCATCCTGCTGACCTCCATCGGCGAAGGCTTGCATCGTTTTGTCCTGGCAGAATTCAGCCAGTTCGGCACCAACCTGATTGTGGTGCAGCCGGGGCGCGTCACCACCGCCGGCGTGCCCCTCATCGGAGCTTTTGGCACCGTGCGCCCGCTCACCATTGAAGATGCGGAAGCGGCGCGCCGCGTGCCCCATGTGCTGATTACCAATCCGGTTGTGGAGGGCAACGCGGAAATCGCTGCCCGTGGCCGCCGGCGGCGAGTGCGTGTGTACGGCGCCGGCCCCGACACGCCGCAGGTGCTGCGCATGCAGGTGCGCATGGGTTCCTTTTTCCCTCGCGAAGATCCCCGCAGCGCGCGCTCGCTGGCGGTGCTGGGATCGAAGGTGAAGGAAGAACTGTTTGGCGCCCGCAACCCGCTGGGCAGCCGCCTGGTGGTAGGCCAAAGCAACTTCCGCGTGGTGGGCGTCATGGAATCGAAAGGGCAATTCCTGGGGATGGATGTTGACGACAGCATCTTCATTCCCGTGGCCCGCTCGCAGGAATTGTTCAACCGCGAGGGCCTAGTGGGATTTCACGTGCTCTACGACCCGGAAGTGCCAGTGGAACGCGTGGTGGCGGGCCTGCGTCAACTCCTGACGGTGCGGCACGGACGCAACGACGTTACCATCACGACGCAACAGCAGATGATCGAGGTGCTCGGCTCCGTGCTGGGCGTACTCACCTTTGCCGTGGGCGCGCTGGGAAGCATCTCGCTGCTGGTGGGCGGCGTGGGGATTCTTACCATCATGACCATCGCGGTCAGCGAGCGCACCTCCGAGATCGGATTGCTGTGCGCTCTGGGCGCCAGGCAGGAACAGATCCTTCTGTTGTTTCTGGGTGAGGCGGCCCTGCTGGCCGGAGTAGGTGGAGCCGCCGGGCTGGCGCTGGGTGCAGGAGTGGCGCAGGTGCTGTCGCTCACCGTCCCCGCACTCCCCGTGAGCACACCCTGGTGGTTCGCCGTGCTCGCCGAAGGCATCGCCGTCAGCATCGGGCTGGCGGCGGGCGTCTGGCCCGCGCGGCAGGCGGCCCGCATGCAGCCCGTGGACGCCCTCCGCTCGGAATAGCCCGCAGCCTAGTCCGCCGTCTCCGGCACCACGTTTGCGTGGTGTTCGCGCAACGGCAACCATCCGCGCACGATGACGTAGAGGACAGGAATGATAAACAGGTTCAGGAAGGTCGAAACGATCATTCCGCCGGCCACCGTGGTTCCCACCGAGTGCCGTCCCGCCGAGCCCGCGCCCGTGGCGAACACCAGCGGCATCACCCCCATGATGGTCGCCACCGACGTCATCAGGATGGGACGCAGGCGCAGCCGCGCCGCCGCGGCCGCCGCTTCCATCAGCGGAATGCCGCGTGCCTGCAACTGCTCGGCGAACTCCACGATCAGAATGGCGTTCTTGCTCGCCAGGCCGATCAGCATCACCAGACCCACCTGGCAATAGACGTCATTCTGCAATCCGCGCAGCCACTGCGCTCCCAGTGCTCCCAGGATGGCCATGGGCACAGACAGCAGAATGATGAAGGGCAGCACGAAGCTCTCATATTGCGCCGAAAGCGTGAGGTAAACCACCAGCAGCCCCAGCGCGAACAGCAGCAACGATTGCCCTCCCGATTCCTTTTCCTCCAGCGCCAGCCCCGTCCATTGGTAGGAGTAACCCGAAGGCAGCGCCTCGCGCGCCACCTCCTCCATGACCGCAATGGCCTCGCCGGAGCTGTATCCCGGCGCCGCGCTGCCGTTGATCTCCGCGGTGCGGAACATGTCGTAGTGGCTGATGATGCTGGACGTCGTGGTCTCCCGCACCGTCACCAGGCTGTCCAGCGGCACCATGTCGCCCGTCTCGGCGCGCACGTAAAACTGCTTCAAGTCGCGCGGCTGCGAGCGGAACTGCCGGTCCGCCTGCACGTACACCCGGTACGACCGGTTGTTGAAGTCGAAGTCATTTACGTACTGCGAGCCCATGTAGATCTGCAGCGCTGAAGTGATCTCGGTGAACGGCACTCCCAGGCTCTTGGCCCGCTCGCGGTCGATCTCCACCAGAATCTGCGGATCGCGTGCGCTGAACGTTGTGAACAGGCCTTGCAGCTCCGGCCGCGCGCTGGCCTTGCGGATGAGCGTGCGCAAGGTGTTCTCCAGTTCCTCCAGCGTTCCTGCTCCGGTCTGCTGCAACTGGAACTGGAAGCCGCCGTACGCTCCCAGCCCCTCGACCGCCGGCGGCGCGAACGGCACCACGCTGGCCTCGCGGATGCCCGCCAGCGGACCGCGTACCGCGTTTACCACCGCTCCCAGCGAGTGTCCCTCCCCTTTGCGTTCCTCGATGTCTTTCATGTTCATGAAAATCATCGCCCGGTTGGGGGCGGCCCCGCCGAAGCTCCAGCCGGGAACGGAAAACACGCCGGTCACATCCGGGTTCTGCAGCAGGATCTTGCTGGCGTGGTGGGAAACCTGGGTGGTGTATTCCAGCGAAGCCCCTTCCGGCGCCTGCACCAGCACCATGAACCAGCCCTGGTCCTCGTCCGGAACAAAGCTGGTGGGCACCGCCTGGTACACCCCGAAAGCGAGACCCAGCCCGATCAGGAAGACCACTACGACTAGGGCGCGCTTCCGCTCCAGCACCGGGATCAAGTTGCTGTAGGCCTCGGTGGCCCGCGCCAGCCCGTTGTTGAAGGCGTGCAGCACCGGGTTTCTCGAGCCGTGGTAGCGCCGCAGCAACAGCGCTGCCAGGGCCGGCGAAAGCGTGAGCGCATTGAACGCCGAGAGCGCGATGGAGAACGCGATGGTCAGTGCGAACTGCTGGTACAGCCGCCCCGTAGTTCCCGGAAAAAACCCAACCGGAACGAACACCGCGATCAGCACCAGCGAGGTGGCAATCACCGCACCCGTCACTTCTCCCATGGCCACCTGCGACGCCCGCCGCGCGTCTGCCATTCCTTCCTGGATGTGGCGCTCCACGTTTTCGATCACCACAATGGCATCGTCCACCACCAGGCCGGTCGCCAGCGTGATGCCGAACAGCGTCAGCGTGTTGATGGAGAATCCGAACAGCTTGGCAAAGGCGAATGTTCCGATGAGCGACACCGGAATGGTTACCGCCGGGATCAGCGTGCTGCGCCACGTCTGCAGGAACAGGAAGATCACCAGGATGACGATGATGACTGCTTCCGTTAGCGTCTTCAGCACCTCGCGGATCGACTCGCCCACTGCCGCTGTGGTGTCGAAGGCGATCTGGTACTTCAGGCCCGGCGGAAACTGCCTGGCCAGCCGGTCCAGCTCCTGGCGCACGCCCGCCGCCACCTCCAGCGCATTGGCGTTGGAAAGCTGCATGACGCCCAGGCCCAGAGCCTCGTGTCCGTTGTAGTACAGGTTGGAATCGTAGCTTTCTGCTCCCAGTTCGGCCCGCCCCAGGTCGCGCAACTGCACCAGGGAGCCGTCTTCGCCGCGCTTGAGCACGATGTTCTCGAACTCTTTGGGCTCGCTCAGGCGGCCCACGGCGCGCACGCTGATCTGGAACTGCTGGCCCGGGACCGTGGGCGACTGTCCCACCTGCCCGGCCGCCACCTGCACGTTCTGCTCGCGCAGCGCCGCCACCACGTCGCCCGCAGTCAGCTTGCGCTTGGCCAGCCGCAACGGATCCAGCCACAGGCGCATGGCGTACTTGCGCTCGCCGAAGATGATGACGTCCCCCACTCCCTTCACCCGCTTCAGCGCGTCGCGCACGTACACGTCCAGGTAGTTGCTGATGAACTGGCTGTCATAGCGCCCGTCCTCGGCATACACCCCCAGCGCCAGCACGAACGACCCCGAATTCTTGAAGATGCCGACGCCGGTGGTCTGCACCTCCGCCGGCAGTCGTCCCAGCACCGTGGAGGCGCGGTTCTGCACGTCCACCGCTGCGATGTCCAGGTTGCGGTCCAGCGCGAACGTGGCCGTTACCGAGCTCGAGCCGTCGTTGCCGCTGGTCGAGCTCATGTAGCGCATGCCCTCGGAGCCGTTGATGGCCTGCTCCAGCAGGGTGGTCACGCTGGTTTCCACGGCTTGCGCGGCGGCCCCGGTGTAGTTGGCGAAGACCGTTACCTGCGGGGGCGCCAACGGGGGGAATTGGGCAACGGGAAGCGTGGGAATGGCGGTCGCGCCCGCCATGATGATCAGCAGCGAGCACACCGTGGCAAACACCGGCCGCCGTATGAAGAAATTAACGAACATGACGTGCTACCACGTAGAACCGGGAGCGGCGGGAAACTACTCTGTCTTCACCGCCACCCCATCCGCCAGCATCTGCACTCCGGTGGTGATCACTTTCTCGCCCGGTTGGATCCCGTCCAGCACCACGTACCGGTTTCCGAAGATCTCTCCCAGCCGCACCGCTTTCTGTCGCGCCACGGTCTGTTTGCCGTCGCTCTCCGCCACAAACGCAAACGTCTGCCCTGTCACGCGCTGCACCGCGGTGATGGGCAGCAGCACCCGCTCGCCTTCGCTCCAGATCACGCGCGCGCGCACCACTTCGTCGTTGCGAAACCGTCCTTGCGAATTGGGCACGCTGGCCTTGATCAACAGCAGTTGCGTGGCGTCGTCCACGCGCGGGGAAACGAACGTCGTGGCCGCACGAATTGCGGCCTGGCCTTGGGGCACCACGATTTCCACCGGCGTGCCCACGCGAACTTCCGGGGCTTTTTCCGCCGGGATGGAGATGTAAGCCTCGAGCTCGCCGCCTTCATCCAGCGTCGTCAGCACGGTGTCGGTTTTCACGCGGTCTCCCACGCGCACCGGAATGTCGCCGATGGTGCCGCCGGCCGGCGCGGTCACCGTGTAATAGCGCAACTGGACTTTTTGCTCGCGCACGGAAGCCTGCAGCGCGTCCACTTCCGCCTTGGAGGCGTCATACGCGCTCTGCGCCCGGTCGAGGTCCTGCTGGCTGATTACCCCCGCAGCGAACAACTGCCTGCGCCGTTCCAGCTCCTGCCGGTTGTATTCCAGCGCCGCCAGGCGCGCCCGCTGGTTCGCCTCCTGCGCCGTCACCGTCGCTTCCTGCTTGCGCGGATCAATCTCCAGCAGCGGCGCTCCCGCTGCCACCCGGGTTCCCGAGCGCACGAATATGCGCGTGATCTGGCCTTCCACTTCCGGCTGAATCACCGCCGAGCGGCGTGACTTCAGTGTGGCGAGGTATTCCGTGAAGTCCGGCACGCTCTGCAGCGCCGCCGCCTCCACGTTCACCGCGATGGCCTGCGGATCTGTCTCTGCGCCTCCCTGAGCCTTCTTGCTGCAGCCTGTTGCCCCGCACGCCACCGCCAGCAGGACACACCACCACCCCGCTCGCGCAAACGTCCACTCTTGGAAGGAAGGAGAAGTCATCTGGTGTCCTACGATTGCACCACAAATCTCCCCCTACCGTCGAGACCTGGCTTAACCGATGTTTATCGGCCCTGAAACGGTTCCTTAATGTTTGGCAAAAGTGCCGACTTCAGATCAACTTTGCCCGGAGTTGCTCCCTGCCGAACCGGGAAATGGCCTGCATTGCTGGTAATCTGAAGTAGGCGGCGAGCGGCATTCCGGCGCGGTGCGGCCAAACACACGAGGAAGGACAAAGCTGATTGAGCAACATTCGCAACATCGCCATCATCGCTCATGTGGACCACGGCAAGACCACGCTGGTAGATGCCATGCTGCGCCAGAGCGGTGTGTTCCGAGCCAATCAGGAGCTGGTCGACCGGGTGATGGACTCCAATGAACTGGAACGCGAGCGCGGCATTACCATCCTCGCCAAGAACACGGCGGTGTTTTACGGCGACGTGAAAATCAACATCGTGGACACGCCCGGGCACAGCGACTTTGGCGGCGAGGTGGAGCGCGCCCTGAAGATGGTGGACGGCGTGATGCTGCTGGTGGACGCCAGTGAAGGCCCGCTGCCGCAGACCCGCTACGTGCTGAGCAAGGCGCTCGAGGCCCGGCTGCCTCCGCTGGTGGTCATCAACAAGATTGACCGCCCCGACGCGCGTCCCCAGGAAGTGCTCAACGAGATCTACGACTTGTTCATTGACCTCGACGCCGTGGAAGATCAGCTCGAGTTTCCCGTGCTCTACACCAACGCGAGACTGGGAACAGCGTCCACCAGCCCGACGCAGGCGGGTACGGACCTCCGCCCGCTGCTTGACGCCATCGTCAACACCCTGCCCGCGCCCGCGGGCGATGCCGACGCCACGTTGCAGATCCTCGTGGCCAATCTCGATTACAGCAACTACCTGGGGAGGCTGGCCATCGCGCGCGTCTTCAACGGAACCCTGCACACGGGCGACCAGGTGGGAATCGTCAAGCTCGACGGGTCGCTGGAAAAGGTCTTGATCACCAAGCTGTTCTCCTCCCGCGGACTGAACCGCGTGGACATCGAACAGACCGAACTGGGAGACATCGTGGCCATCGCCGGCGTCACCGGGATCACCATCGGGGAAACCATCACCAGCGCGGAAGCGCCCGCGCCCCTCCCCCGCACCGTGATCGACGAGCCCACCATCGCCATGCAGTTCACGGTGAACACTTCACCGTTCGCCGGCCGGGAAGGGCAGTACGTCACCTCGCGCAACCTGCGCGAACGCCTGCAGAAGGAGCTGCTCACCAACGTCTCCATTCGCGTGGAAGAAGCCGGCAGTCCGGACTCGTTCAAAGTCAGCGGCCGCGGCGAGTTGCAACTCTCCATCCTCATCGAAATGATGCGCCGCGAAGGCTACGAATTGATGGCAGGAAAGCCGGAAATCGTGACCAAGACGAAAGACGGCAAGGTGATGGAGCCGGTGGAGCGCCTCACCGTGGACGTGCCCGAGGAATTCATCGGCGTGGTGCTCGAGCAACTGGGGATGCGCAAGGCAGAAATGCTCAAGATGCACAACCACGGCTACGGCCGCGTGCGCATGGAGTTCCGCGCACCCAGTCGCGGCCTCATTGGGCTGCGCAGCCAACTGCTTACGGACACTCGCGGTACCATCGTGATGAATGCCCTGTTCGATGGCCATATCGAGTGGCAGGGCGAGATCCCCCAACGCCTCACCGGTGCGCAGGTGGCCGACCGCTCCGGCACCACCACCGCCTACGCTCTCTGGGGATTGCAGGAACGCGGCGAGCTGTTCGTGGGCCCGGGCGTCGAAGTATACGAGGGCATGATCATCGGCGAGAATGCGCGCGAATACGACCTGGACGTCAACTGCGTGCGCGAAAAGAAGCTCACCAACATGCGCGCCTCCACCGCCGACGAAGCCATCCGCCTGGTGCCCTTCCGCGCGCTCAATCTCGAGCAGGCCATCGAGTTCGTCGCCGGCGACGAGTACGTGGAAGTAACTCCCAAGTCGCTGCGCTTGCGCAAGAAGGTCCTGCAAGCCAACCGGCGTCCACGCAAGAACGCGGTGCCAGTGGCCACTCCGGCCACGGAGTAGGCGCAGCGGATAAGGTAGCGTCGGCGGAAAAGAAGTCAATCTGCTAAACTGACTGAAAATCAGGGTCTTGTAAATCAGGCCGGGATGGCGGAACTGGCAGACGCAGCGGACTCAAAATCCGCCGGGCTTCGGCCCTTGCGGGTTCAACTCCCGCTCCCGGCACCAGAAATGTTTCCTGCAAGTTTGCGCAAGCCGTTTCTTTCCGGCCTCTTTGGTCGGACAGATTTGACCGTCCTCCCATGGCGGACTAGCATGTGGCCTCCCGTGGAGCGCAGGAATGGAAGTGCACGCTCGGCCTCGTGAGCGCTGGGTGGAGGTGCTGCTGGCCGACGACTGCGAAGAGGCCCAGTTCGCCTACGACCTGATGCAGTCAGGGCGCCTCGCAGAAGCAACGGAGGAGTTGCCGCTGCCGTTTCGCGGGCAATTTCTGTTCAAGCTGCCGAACCGGCCGCGCCCGGTGGGCATACGGGTAGCCCGGCTGGAGCCCACGGCCGAGGAGCAGATCGCGGCCGCAGGCCAGACTTCTCCCGGGCTGCGCCTGCTGTTTTCCCTGGAGCAGCCATCCGGGGAGCTGCTGGACGAGCTCGAACAGGCATTGCGCGAGCTTCCGCCTGCCGCAGAAGAAGAACTGAAGGCGAGCGCCGGGCAGCACCAGGATGAATTCAGCCGGGTGCGCGGGATGGCGCACGCGCAGCGCATTCTCTACGCCACGCGCGCGGGCCAGAGCGGCCGCGCCATCCTGATGCAGCAACCCAACCCGCTACTGCTGTTGTATCTGTGCAAGAATCCGCTGATCACGCTGCCGGAAGTCATTCAGATCACCAAGCTGCCCAGCATTGACGCGCTGGTGGCCGAGTACATCGTGAAGGCGATGCGCTCCAACCCGAAGTGGGCCATCAGCGAGGAACTGAGGCTGGCGCTGTGCATGAACCCGAAGACGCCCGGCGGCACCGCCCTCTCGCTGCTCAAAGGGCTGAACTCAAAGAACCTGAGCCAGATGTGCAAGAAAGGCGAGGTGCGCGGCGCCATCAAGCAGGCAGCCCTGCGCATTCTGCAGGAACGCAGGGCATAGCCCAGAAACACCGGGGAGGCAGGTGCCGGCGATATCGCCGCGGGCAAAAGCAAAGGGCGGCCGTGAGGCCGCCCTTGCTCGTTCCGGGTTAAGAACTTAGAGAAGTTGTACGTTCTCTGCCTGCAGACCCTTGGGTCCCTTAACGACGTTGAACTGCACCGCTTGCCCTTCTTGCAGGCTGCGGAAGCCGTTCGCCTGGATGGCGGAGAAGTGCACGAAGACGTCTTCGCCACTCTGCCGGCTGATAAAACCAAAACCCTTCGCGTCGTTGAACCACTTTACTGTTCCTTGTTCCATTGTGTTGATACACCAATTCCTTTTCTTGAATTTACGCTGAGATGAACCGGAAGATACTGCTGAGGCAGAACCTGCTAGGCAGAACCGCTCACAACCGTTTCGAATCGAACGTGATAACAGTATACAGGGGTTCACGGGTTCCAGCAAGCGAATTCCTGGCGGACCGCCCCAACGCCGTTTTGGGGCAAAATCCGGCTGCCTTCTGCAGGAAACCGCTGCCCTTGCGGGAGAGCGGTCTGGTTGACGATGGCGCCATCGGTGTACCCGGAGACGTAGATCACCTGCAGTTCGGGATCGAGCAACCCGCCAAAACCGCAACTTGGCGGGCATGCCCTCTTCGAGCAAGAGGGCCGCGGCATCCACCATTCCTTGGGATGTCTGGCTCCGCTGGAACCGGCTGCTGAAGCGGAAAATGATTGTAGCTGACGACAAAGGCAGCGGAAGGCTGAAAAGCCGGAACTGCTCACCGAGTGAGGCAGCCGCAGTCTAAGATCAACGGGTCTGAACTTTCCGGGAACCAGGCACGTACTATTCGACGGCGAGGAATGTTTGGGAGAGAGGAGCACTTCCCGGGCAAGCCGTCGAACGCCGAGATATTCCCGCTACTTGTCTAAAGGAGATCATCCGCATGAATCGCATTCGCGTTTTGCTGGCCAGCTGGTTGACGGGCACGGTGCTGGTGGCGCTGGCTTTTGCTTCGAGCAACGTGGAAGCCCGGCGCCAGGCACTCAACGACCTGCTGGCCGAACAGTGGGAATACACCATGAAAACCAGCCCGGAGTTTGCCTCCATCCTGGGCGACAAACGCTACAACGACAAACTCAGCGACTTTTCGCAGGCGGCCATTGACGACGACATCGTCCAGACCGGCAAGTTCCTGAAGCGCTTTGAAGCCATCGACACCTCCGGATTTCCCGAGCAGGAAGCGCTGAACAAGGTCCTGATGGTGCGCAACTTGAAGCGCCAGCTGGAGGACGCGCGCTGGAAGGAGTGGGAGATGCCGGTGACGCAGATTTCGGGCGTGCACCTGGACTATCCGCAGATCATATCCCTGCTCTCTTTCGAGAACGTGAAGGATTACGAAGACTTCATGGCGCGCATGAAGCAGTATCCGACGCTGATGGATCAGACCATCGTGCAGATGAAAAACGGCATGCGCGACGGGCTGATGCCGCCGAAATTCCTGCTGGAGAAAGTGGTCACGCAGGCGGAAAACTTTGCCGACGATACGCCGGAGGAGAGTCCCTGGGCGCAGCCTTTGGCCAAACTGCCGGAGTCCATCCCGGCGGCGGAACAGGAGCGCTTGCGCGAGGAGTACCTGGCCGTGGTTCGCGATTCCATTCTGCCCGCGTACGCCAAGTTCGCCAAGTTCGTGAAAGAGGAGTATGCGCCGAAGGGACGTACCGAGCCCGGAATGTGGTCGCTCCCGGAGGGCGCCGCGCGCTACGCCAGCCGCGCCCGGCGCAGCACCACGACGGAGATGACACCTGAGGAGATTCACCAGTTGGGCTTGCGCGAAGTGGCGCGCATTGAAAAAGAAATGGCGGCCATTGCCGCCCAGTTCGGCTTCGATAATCTCAAGAGCTTTCGCGCTTCCATCAAGGGCAACCGCGCCCTGTACGCCAAGTCCCGCGAACAAATCCTGGATCTCTACCACAGGTACACAAAGCAGATGGAAGGGAAGTCCTCCGTGCTGTTCGGGCGGCTGCCCAAGGCGGCGGTGGAGATTCGGGCGGTAGAGGAGTTTCGCGAGAAGGAAGCGGCCGGCGCCGAGTACAACCAGGGCACGCCGGACGGCTCCCGTCCGGGACAGGTGAAAGTGAACACGGGCGATCCCGAGTCGCGCCAGACCATCTCCATGGAATCCACCGCGTATCACGAGGGCTTTCCCGGACATCACTTGCAGGTTTCCATCGCGCAGGAGCTTCCGGAGTTGCCCCCCTTCCGCCAGCAGGGCGGGTACACGGCCTACGTCGAAGGTTGGGCCCTGTACTCCGAGCGCCTGGGCAAGGAAGTGGGTTTCTACCAGGATCCGTACAACGACTTCGGGCGCCTGGAGGACGAAATGCTACGCGCTATAACGTTGCTTCGTTATGATTCAGAAGAGA
>CAYRII010000013.1:0-20705 GCA_964424245.1 uncultured Terriglobales bacterium
TGGGCACCGCGGCTCTCCTCGCGGGCCAGAGCCGAGCGGGCAATCAACAGAGCGCTTTGATGCAGGTTGGCAGCCTCACAGGCGCGCCGGGATTCTCCGGGCGGGAGGCAGGTGCGCCACTCGTGCAGAGACGCGATGGCTTGGCGGAGGGACGGACCGTCGCGCACGATGCCGACTTTCTTCCACATAAGGACTTGGACGCTGTGGATGAACTCATCGGCCGCAGGAACCTTGATCCCTGCCGCGGGCGTGGAAGCGGAGGCCTTCGCGCTCCTGCGGCGACGAGCTTTGCCGGGTTTTTTCCCCGAGAGTTTTCCCGATTCCGCGCACATGGCGGCGCCGGCGCGCGCGCCGAAGACGAGTCCCTCGAGGAGCGAGTTGCTGGCCAGGCGGTTGGCGCCATGCACGCCCGTTCCGGAGACTTCGCCGGCCGCGAAGAGGCCGGGAACGCTGGTGCGGCCATCCAGATCCGTGCGCACTCCGCCCATGGCGTAGTGGGCGGCGGGACGCACCGGGACCAGGTCGGTGGCGATATCCACGTTGTATTTCAGGCAGGTGGAGTGAATGCGCGGGAAGCGCTCGCGCAAGTGGGGGCCGTCCATGTGGGTCATGTCGAGGTAGACGACGGGCTGAGGCGCGCTGGAAACCTCCAGTTCATGCAGGATGGCGCGAGCGACGACATCGCGCGGCGCTAGTTCCCCCATGGGGTGGTACTTGGGCATGAAGCGCAGCAGCTCGCTGTTGCGCAGGTAGGCTCCTTCGCCGCGCAGAGCCTCGGAGAGCAGAAAACGGGGGGCGCCCTTGAGGTAAAGCGCGGTGGGATGAAACTGCACGAACTCCATGTCAGCGAGGTCGGCGCCGGCGCAGAAGGCCATAGCCATGCCGTCGCCGGTGGCCACGCCCGGATTGGTGGTCTCGCGATACACCTGTCCCATGCCGCCGCTGGCCAGAAGGACAGCGGCCGCGCGCACCAAGTGAAGGTGTCCGTGGGAGTCCATCAGGGTCAATCCGCTGACGCGATCCCCCCCCACACAAAGGTCCACCGTGAACTCGAACTCGGCCAAGGTGATGGACTTCAGAGTGCGCGCCTTGGCGTAAAGGGCGCGGCCGATTTCGCGGCCCGTGGAGTCGCCGTGCGCGTGCAGCACGCGGGAGCGGCTGTGCGCTCCTTCGCGCGTAAAGGTCAGCCTGGTGCCGTTGCGATCGAACTCCGTTCCCCAGGCGATGAGTTCCTGGATTCGTTCCGGCCCTTCCTCCACCAGGATTCTGGCGGCCTCGACGTTGCACAGGCCGTCTCCGGCGTCGAGCGTGTCCTGGAGGTGGAGGCCGATTTCATCCTCATCGCTGAGCGCCACTGCGATGCCGCCCTGGGCGTACTGGGTGGCGGATTCGGAGAGCTCGTTCTTGGCCAAAAGCAGCACGCGGCCGGCGGAGGCGAGCGCGATGGCCGCACGCAGGCCCGCGATGCCTGCGCCCACGACGACGAAGTCGGTTTCCTCCGGCAGAGCTTTCATGAGCGGAAAATGGTACCACGCGCGCGGAATGCGGCCAGGGGCGGGCCTCACGCCGTTTCGCGGCGCTGCGCTATGATGCTGGGCCTGTGAAACGAGTGCTGATTGGCGTGCCTTCCGGCTCCTGCACGGTGCAGATCGAGCCGGGACTCTTGCGCCGCGCGGGGCGCGAGTGGAGCAAGCTATTCGGCGGCGAAAAGCGACGCTGCTTTGTGCTGACGGTGCCGCCGGTTCGGAAGCATTGGGGACGAGTGTTGGGCAAGGCGCTGCGGCAGGGCCGCGTCGCTCACGAGTTTCTGGAGATGCCGGACGGAGAGCGCGCGAAGAGCCTGGCATCGGTGGAAAAGCTGGCCCGGCAACTCGTACGCCTGGGCGCCGACCGCAGTTCGGTGATTCTGTCGCTGGGCGGAGGAGTTGCCGGGGACGTGGCCGGATTTCTGGCTTCGGTCTACATGCGCGGCGTGCAAGTGGTGCAGGTCCCGACCACGTTCCTGGCGCAGGTGGACGCGGCCATCGGCGGCAAAACCGGAGTGAACCTGCCGGAAGGGAAGAACCTGGTGGGCACCTTCCACCAGCCGCGGGCGGTGTGGATCGATCCCGCCGTGCTTTCCACGCTGCCACAACGCGACTACCGCGCGGGACTGTTCGAAGCGCTCAAGTGCGGCGTGATTCGCAACCCGCAGATTTTCTCTTTCCTGGAGCGGCAACGCGCCCGCGTACTGCGCCGGGAGGCCAAGGCGCTGGAGTGGCTGATCGCGGAATGCGTGCGCGTGAAAGCGAAAATCGTGCGCGTCGATGAGCGGGAGCACGGTCTGCGGCGCATCCTGAATTTTGGCCACACCATCGGCCATGCGTTGGAGGCGGAGGCCGGGTTCCGCCGCTTCCGGCACGGCGAGGGGGTGGGATGGGGCATGGTGGCGGCCGCGCTGGTGGCAGCCGATCTGGGGATATGCAGCGCCGGCACGGCGCAACGCATCACGGAGGCGGTGCTGGCCTACGGTCCTCTGCCCGAAGTGCGCAGCGGCAGCACGGCGTTGATGCGCCGTGTGCCAGCGGACAAGAAAACCGTGGGCGGCGTCACGCACTTCATTCTGCCCACAGCCATCGGCCGCGTGCGCGTTGTGCCCGGTGTTCCCGAGGCAACGGTGCGGAGGGCGGTGGACAGGGTGCGGCAATTGTCACGTATCCCCGCAAAACGAGCCGCTCGCGGAATGGCGATGTGATGGCGGACGGGGTTCCAAGAGGCGCGGCTGGGGCGACGCCGCAGGGCGCACGTGATGAAAAGGCCGCGGCCGCAGCCGTGCGCGAGATGTTTACGGCCATCGCGCCGCGCTACGACCTGCTGAATCACCTGTTGTCCATGAATGTGGACCGGCTGTGGTGGCGGCGGACGGCAAGAACCTTTGCCCATGTTCTAGCGCGCGGCGACGCGCGAGTGCTGGACCTGTGTTGCGGCACAGGCGACATGGCGCTGGCGCTGCGCCGCGCCGGGCGCGGGTCGCGAGCGGCGATGGTGGGAGCGGATTTTTCCCACGCCATGCTGCAGCGTGCCCGGCGCAAGTTTTCCGGGAAGGGAATCGAGACGCTGGAAGCCGATGCGCTCGAGCTTCCCTTTGCCGACGGCAGTTTCGACCTAGTGGTTTCCTCGTTCGGGTTCCGCAATTTGGCCAACTACGAAGCAGGATTGCGGGAGATTCTGCGAATTCTGGCACCGGGCGGGGAAGTGGGGCTGTTGGACTTCAGCGAGCCGCAGGGAGCGCTGGGCCGGGTTTACGGTTTTTATTTCAGGCGCGTGCTGCCCAGGATCGGAACGCTGATTTCCGGAGTGCGCGGGCCGTACCAGTATCTGCCCGCGTCGGTGGGCAAGTTTCCCGCGCCGGAGGCGCTCCTGGAGCAGATGCGCAGCGCGGGTTTCCGGCAGGTGTCCTGGACACCGTACACGTTCGGCATTGCCGGCCTGTTCCGCGGAATGAAATAGCAGGGAAGCGCGAAACGCACATGCACCGGCGGACGCGGCCAGCGACGGCTAGCCGTGGTGGACCTCAGTGCAAACGGGCGACTCGGCCGTGGCTTCCGCAACGGGGGCATCCGGCAGGGACGCGAAGCTGTCCACCAGGGCGTCCTCCACGGTGTAGCGCATCACGCGTTCGTACGCGTTTCCCAGAAACTCCCGAAGGCGGGAGAGATCCATTAAGTACGTAGTTGTGATGTAAGGAGTCGCTTCAGGCGGGACCGCACTGATGCCGAGCTTCCACAAGAGTTGCAAAGCGGCGCGGACGCCTGCGGGGCCGGGCAGGCGGACACGCCTGGTGCGTCCGATTTCCAGACAGCGCTCGAGGGTCAGCGCTTGGCCGCGACCGGCCACGTTCAGCACCGTCAGGCCGGAATGCGGTTCTTCGCGGCGAAGGATATGCGCGAGCAGGCGGGCCACATCGTCCACGTGGACGAACTGAAAACGTGTTTGCAGAAACTGCCGGCCGAAGGGAATGGGAAAAGGAAGGCGCAGACCACGGCGGCGCATCCAAGCGGCAAGACGACTGGATCCACTGGGCGTGCCGCGGAATCCGCCCACCAGGTAGTTCTGCACGCTGGCCCCGGCAAAGATGTGCGGGCGGAGAAGGTAAGTGTGGCAAGCTCCCAGAGAGGCGGCGCGGGCGCGCACCACAACATCCGCTTCTTTCTTGTGGACCGCATAGGGGAGTGTGTGGCCGTTCAGAAGGCAGTCCTCCCTACACTTCTCCTGGAAGGTCCGGGCCATATGCGGAAACGCTGCTGGGATAGACAAACTTTGTAACAGCGCCTCCGGTGCGATTGTGCTCGGTGATGGCCTCCATCACGCGCGCCGTTCCCGCCACGTTGATGCGCCACATGCGGTCCACGTCGAGAATGCCGGCGCGCACCGGGTCGATGACAAAAGCGAGGTGCACCACCGCCGCCGGGTTCGCCTGTTTGAAGGCCGCGACCATGTGGCGGCACGAAGTTTCGTCGCCCAAGTCGAGGCTCACAAAGCGTTCCAGAGTGGAGGCGGGTAGTGCAGTGGGCGGAGAGAGGTCGATGCCGGTGATTCGGAAACCGTTCAGAAGCGGCAGAAGGCGCCGGCCGAGGTTGCCACTGACCCCGGTGACGATCACGCTGGGATTGGCCTGCGACATTTCCAAAGCCGGCGCCATCGTAGCACACGAGTTTGCCGGTTTGGGATTGGGAAGGCGCGTCCTTGGCGGAGTGTTCCCGGAGGACGATAATGGTGCGCATGCCCAGCGCGCCACCCCAATTGGAGCGTGCAACTGCCGGCGGACCTTCGCCCGCCGCAGGGCCGGACGCGCTCGCGCAGATGCGCCGGGACAAAACCGCGGTGGCGCAGCACTCTGTGCTGGCGGCGCTGGCCATCACCATCGGCAAGCTGGCAGTGGGAATCACTTCCGGCAGCCTAGGAATTCTGTCGGAAGCGGCCAGCTCGGCGCTGGACCTGCTCATGACCGTCATGACGCTGCTCTCGGTGCGGGTGTCCGACAAGCCCGCCGACGCCGACCACCAGTACGGGCACGGCAAGTTTGAGAATCTTTCCGCTTTCGTCGAGACCGGGTTTCTCCTGCTGGCGTGTTTCTGGATTGTGTGGGAGGCGGTGCAGCGCCTGTTTGTGCGCGAGGCGCGCGTCGAGCCTTCTGTGGCTGCCTTCCTGGTGCTGTTCGCCAGCATGGCCATCGACTACTGGCGGTCGCGCGCGCTGCGCCGGGTGGCCGTGCGCTACAACAGCCAGGCGCTGGAAGCCGACGCACTGCACTTCCGCACCGACATCTGGCAGGTGGCGGTGGTGATCCTGGGTCTGGTGCTGGTGGGGGCGGGCGACCGGTACCAGATGCCGTGGCTGCACAAGGCCGACCCCATCGCAGCCCTGATCGTGGCGGCGCTGATCCTCTACGTAAGCGGGCGCCTGGCGCGCAATACCATTGACGCGCTTTCGGACGCAGCGCCCCCCGGGGTGCGCAACCAGATCCTCGAAGACGTGGCCCGAATCGAAGGCGTGCTGGACGTGGACCGGGTGCGCATCCGGCATGCCGGCAGCCGCTACTTCGCGGACCTCACGGTGGCTTTGGGGCGAAACGTCACCTTCCAGAAGTCGCAGCAGGTTTCGGACGCGGTGACGGAGGCCGTGCAGCGGGTGCTGCCGGAGGCGGACGTTACGGTGCATCCCCTCCCGCGGGCGGCAGGAGAGGAGAATCTTTTCGACCGGGTGCGCGCGGTGGCCGCGCGCCACAACCGGGCCGTGCACGACGTCAGCGCGCAGGACCTGGGCGGGCGGTTGCACGTGGAGTTGCACCTGGAGCTGGACGAGACCCTGACCTTGCGGGAAGGGCACGACCTGGTGACGCGCATCGAAGCCGAGATTCAGGACGAGGCGCCGGAGATTTCGTCCATCCTGACGCACATTGAGAGCGAGCCGGCCACCATCGAGCCTGGCGGCGAGGTGCAGCGCGATCCCGAACTCGACCGCCGCCTGCGCCGCATCGTGGCCGAATTCCCCGAAGTGCTCGATATGCACGAGCTGGTGGTGAAGCAGGTGCGCGGGCGGATTTACGTCTCCTGCCACTGCACCATGGCGGATGACCTGCCTCTGGCCCGCGTCCACGACGTGATTACAGCTATGGAAATCCGCTTCAAACAGGAGGCGCCGGAACTATTCAAGGTGCTGATCCACCCGGAGCCGCGGACCGACAATCGCCGCTAGCCGCGCCTACGGAACCTGCTTGTACACCTTTCCCTCTTTCATGACGAAGGAAATACGCTCGAGAAGTGTGATGTCTTGGAGCGGGTCGCCGGGAACGGCGATGATGTCGGCCCATTTACCGGGTTGAATGGAGCCAACCTTGTCGGCAATGCCGATCAGGTCTGCGGCGTGGATGGTGGCTGACTGGATGGCCTGCATGGGCGTGAGGCCGAAGCGCACGTAGAAGGCAAAATCCCTGGCGTTGTCGCCGTGGGGATATACGGCGGAGTCTGTGCCGTACGCGATCTTGACGCCTGCCTGAACCGCCTTGCGAAAGTTTTCCCGCTGAACGTGGACAAGACGGGCGTTTTTTTCCAGAAAAGCCTTGGGCATGCCGCGCCGCGCCGCTTCGCCCTGGATGTAATCGCCGTCGTAGAGATCGCCCACCAAGTAGGTGCCGTGTTCCTTCATCAAGGCGATGCCCTCGTCGTCGAGGAACGTGCCGTGCTCAATGGAAGCCACCCCGGCGCGCACGGCATTCTTGATGCCTTCGGTGCCGTGGGCGTGCGCGGCGACCTTCAAGCCGAACTTGCGCGCTTCGTCCACCGCGGCGCGCAGCTCTTCCGGAGTGAATTCCTCGGCGCCCGGGTTGCTGTTGTGCGTGAGCACGGCTCCAGTGGCCAGGACCTTGATGTGGTCCACGCGCTGGCTGACCAGCTCGCGCACCCGGCGGCGAACCTCGTCCGGACTGTTGGCTTGCCCAAAGCGGAGGTCCCAGGGCAGGGTGACATCGGGAGCAAAGCCGGTGACCGCTCCCGCTCCGCCGGAAATCGTAACGTAGGCCCCGGCGACATACATGCGCGGGCCGACCAGATCGCTGCGCGCAATGGCGTCGCGCATTTCCACGTCCACCAGCGCCCGGTAGGTGCCCACGTCGCGCACTGTGGTGAAGCCTGCTTCCAGGGTCTTCCTGCCGTTGGGGACGGACTCGTACGCTTTGCGAGGGGCGGTCTTCTTGAGCTCGTCCAGGGGGTCCACTTGGTCGGCGGTGTCCACGAGGTGGGTGTGGCAGTCGATGAGCCCGGGAAGCACGGTGGAGCGGGAGAGGTCAAAGACGACGGCACCGGAAGGGATGGCGAGGCCAGAACCGACCGCCGTGATGCGGCCGTTTTCGATCAGAATCACCTGATTCGTGCGCACGGTGCCGCTCTCTGTATCCACCAGTCTTCCGGCTCGAATGGCCGTGACCTGGGCTGCCGCGGCACAAGTCATCCAGAACGCCATCAGCGTGCAGAGCCACCAGAATCGAAGCTTCATGGGTCGCCTCTCCAATCTCGGAACCACAGCAGGGTTTCGGCCAGCAAAGGCCGCGCCCCGGGTACTATACGATGGGAGAACGCGGATTTCGCGCCTCAGGTTCCGAGCCGAGCGCGAGGCGCCGACCAAGGGGGTGCTCGATGGTAGAAGCCAGTGCGCAGTGGACGGATGGTGAGCGCTTCGTGAGCGCGGCCTCAAGCGGGCATGCGCTGGTGGTGGACGCCGACCGCGAACGCAACAGCGGCGCCAGCCCGATGGAGCTGGTGCTGATCGGCCTGTGCGCCTGCACCGCCAGCGACGTGGTCAGCATTCTGCAGAAGAAGCGGCAGAGGTTTACCGGAGTTTCCGTGCGCGCCCGGGCGGAGCGTGCGGCGCAACCGCCGAAGGTGTACGAGTCGATTCACCTGGTTTATACGATTGGGGGAGCGGTTTCACGCAAGGCGGCGGAGGATGCCGTGCGCTTGTCGAAAGAGAAGTACTGTTCTGTTTCTGCGATGCTGCAAAAGACGGCAAAGATGACCACCGAAATCGAGCTCAGATGACCTCAGGCCCTCGCCCAGATTGCCGGCGGATCCCTTGACAGCAGCATAGCGCAGGCGTAGGCTGCATCGCGATTCCACGCTTTTTCCACACATCTACGCCTCCAGGAGCAGGCAGATGCAACTCGCTCGACGCCTCCGTTCGACCGCGATTCTGCCGGGCCTTCTGCTGTTCGTGGCCGTTTCCGGCTCCGCCCAGAGCTTCCCGGAGCGGCCGGGGCAGCGCGACTTCATCGTGGATGAAGCCAACCTGATCCGGCCGGAAGACCGGGAGAAAATCAAGCAAATTTGCGGGACTCTGCTCGACGAACGGCGCATACCCATCGTTGTGGTCACCGTGCCTTCGCTGGCCAAGTATGGAAGCGTGGACATCGAATCGTATGCCCTGGCGCTTTTCGATCACTGGGGGATTGGTTCCAAGGTGAACAGCGAAGGCATCCTGCTGCTGGTTTCGGTAGGCAACCGCAAGGCGCGCATCGAACTGGGCGAGGGGTACGTCCACACTAAAGACGATACGGCGCGCATGATCATGCAGGAGATCATCATCCCCAACTTCAAGAGCGGAGACTTTTCCGCCGGAATCCTGCAGGGCGTGCAGGCGCTGGACACGATGGCGCGAGGGTTGCCGGTCCGTCCGCCGGTGCCGATGTGGAAGGTCTGGCTGGTCGTAGGCGGGATGGTTGCCGCTGGGTTCATCGGCGTTTCGCTGATCCGCAGCGGGCGCAAAGGTTGGGGATGGCTGATCCTCGGCATTCTCTTCGCGATGATTGCGGGAATCCTGTTTGCGTCGCTGCGCGGCGGAGGAGGCGGCGGAAGTTTCGGTGGCGGCAGAGGCGGAGGCGGGGGAGCCACGGGCTCATGGTGAGGAGACAACAATGATGCGCGCCAGTGAGCTGCTTACGGCCACCGAACAGGAGAAGATCAACCTGGCAGTGGCCGCGGCGGAGAAAGGCACCTCGGGCGAGATCGTGCCTGTGGTGGCCACGGCATCCGGCCGCTACGACAGGGCCGAAGATGTGGGAGGGCTGCTGCTGGCCCTGACGGCACTGACCGCGACCTGGGTCCAATTCCAGCGAATCGTGCCGGTCGAGGGCGACTGGTCCCAAGGGCAGCGCCTGACACTCGGCCTGCCATGGATCATTCTGATTGTCGTCGCTGGTTTCGCCATGGGCGCCGCCATCACCAGCCGGGTTGGTTGGTGGCGCCGCCTGCTGGTGCGCGAATCCGAAATGCGGCAGGAGGTGGAGCGCGCGGCCTGGCAGGCCTTCGGACAATTCCGCGTGGGGCGAACGGCCGGCGGCACGGGAATCCTGCTCTACATCTCGCTGTTCGAGCGCACGGTCTGCGTGCTTGGCGATGAAGCCATCGCGGCGAAACTGGATGCAAAGACGTGGGAGGGCGTTCGAGACACGATTCTTGAGGGCCTCCGGAGCGGGCAGCCGGCGGAAGCCCTGTGCCGGGCCGTTGCGCAGTGCGGCGAGATTCTCGGCCAGCACTTTCCCTATCGCGCCGGTGACGTCAACGAATTGACCGATGAATTGCGGCTGCTGAACTAGGCACTCTCGTATGTTTGCAGGCGGCGCGGCTGCGTCTGCTATTCTTGAGGTCGCATGAATCAATCCAAAGTAGTGGTCTTTACTCAGCCCGGCTGACCGCCGTGCCAGACGGTCCGGGCCTTCCTCTCGGAGAGAGGGATTGAGTTTGAAGAGCGCGACATCCGCAGCGACACGGAGGCAGTCCGGGACCTGGTGGGCAAATATCAGAGCCGCTCGACGCCTACGGTCGTCATCGGCGACGAGGTGATCATCGGGTTTGACCCCGATCGCATCGAACAACTCATCGGCGCCTAGATCCCACCCTATCCGGGGCTACCTGTTTATTGCGGCGGCGGCGGCTTTCTGGGCGGCCTCGGCTACGCTGGGAAAAGCAGTCTTTACCGGGCGGCTGATCGCCGGGGCGGACAACCTCTCGCCGCTCGATCCGCTGATCCTCTCGCAGACACGCACAACCATTTCCTTCCTGGTCCTGGCGCCGCTGCTGCTGGCGCGCGGCGGCTCCCCGGCGCTGCGCATGCCACCCTCGCACCTGCTGCAATGCATGCTCCTGGGAGCAGTGGGAATCACCGGATCGAACTTTTTCTATTACTTTGCGATTGAGAAAACCACGGTGGCGACGGCCATCATCCTGCAATACACCGCTCCCGTGTGGGTGCTTCTTTATATGGTGGCGCGGCGGCTGCAACGGCCAACCCTGGAACGCACTGCCGCCGTGGGGATGGCAGTAGCAGGTAGTTCCCTGGCCATCGGACTCTTTGGCGAGAGCCAGATTCGGCTGAACGTGATGGGCGTGGCAGCGGCGCTGGGTGCGGCAGCCTCGTTCGCGTTCTACAACGTGTACGGCCACCACCTGCTCGAGCTCTACGACCGGTGGAAGGTTGTGGCGTACGCGCTTCTGGGGTCGGCCGTGTTCTGGATCGTAGTGAACCCGCCCTGGAAGATCGTGGCGGCGCGCTACTCTGCCGAGCAATGGTATTTCCTGATTGGGTTTGCGTTCGTCTCCATGCTGGTGCCGTTTTCGTTCTACTTTGCCGGATTGCAGTATCTGGACGCCACGCGCGCCATTGTGACCAGTTGCCTGGAGCCGGTATTTGCCATCCTGATCGCCATGATTTTTGTAGGAGAAACCGTGGCAGGAATGCAAGCCCTGGGGATGGCGATCGTACTGGTAGCAACGATCGTGGTGCAGTTCCCGGAGCGAACTGCAACAAAAAGCGCGGCTGCGGGCGCGTTCGAGCGATGAGCAACTTCGCGGCGTCCTACTCCAATTCCTTGCCCTTGGTTTCCGGAAGCAACCTTGCAACCAGAGACGCCAGGAAGAATGAAACGGCGCACAGGAAAAAGGCGCCGGCCAAGCCTCTGGTCTGGGCGACATAGCCAATGACAAAGGGCGCCACCGAACTGAGCGTGCGCGCGCCGTTGTAGGTGAATCCCAGGGCGCGGGCGCGCACGCTGGTGGGGAAGATCTCGCTGCCGATGATCCCAGAGCCGGAGAAAAACCCGGTGCCGAAAAAAGCCACCGGGGTACCCAGCAGCAAAAGCATCCAGAAATTTTCCGCCAGGGCATAGAGCGGAACCAACAGGGCCGCCGCGAAGGTGTAGAGAATGAACGATTTTCTCCGGCCCAGGTGGTCGGCGACCCAGCCGAAGCTGGCGTAGCCGGGAAGCATGCCGGTGAGGTTCAGGATCACGAGGAGAGCGGTTTTCTCCGCCTCACTGAAGCCGCGGCCGCCTTCGGCGAGCGGCAGCGTGAGGTAGGCCGGGACCCAGGTGAAGAGCCCCCACCAGGCAAACATGCCGAAAAAATTCAAGAACAACAACGCCATGGTGTTCTTGAGGTAACGGCGCGAGAAAATCTCGGCAAAAGAAGTCTGAGGAGATGGAGGCGCGCCCGAATCAGAAGTTGACGCGGCAACGCGACCACGTTGCCGCTCCCACATCTCCGACTCGGGCACATCGCGCCGGATCCAGAGAATGACAGCGGCGGGCAGGATGCCCACGAAAAAGACCATGCGCCAGTCAAACCATTGCAGAACCAACCAAACCACCAGTGCCGCCAGGGCGAAGCCGATGGCCCAGGAACTCTGCACGATGGCAATGGCTTTGGCGCGCAGGTGGATGGGCCAGGTTTCGGCCACGAGCGTTGCCCCGGTGTTCCACTCTCCGCCCATGCCCAGGCCGAGCACAAAGCGGAATGCGGCCAGCATGGGCACGGAGGTGGAAAGACCGGACCCGAAGGAACACAGGGAGTAGGTCAGGATGCTGAGCATGAGCGCCGTCTTGCGCCCGATGCGATCGGCGACAAATCCAAAGAGGACTCCGCCAATACCTGAAGCCACCAAGGTCAGCGTGTTCAGGAAACCGGACTGCGCCTTGGTCATGCCCAGCTCGCCCATGACGTTGGCCAGGACCAGGGCATAGAGCATGACGTCGAAGGCATCCAGCATCCAGCCGAGAGCCGCTGCGATCAGGGTGCGGCGCTGGTTGGGCGAGACCTGGGAAAAGTCCGCGATGAAGCCGGTGGCCATGAAGGCGGGATTGTACCAGCCGGAGCGGAGCTGGCCTTGGCGGGTCAGGACATCTTGCTGGCGGGCTTGAGGCAAGAAAAAAAGCGGCGCGCACGCGCGGCGTCACGGGCAATCTGTTTGCGCAGCGCTTCGACGGCGGGAAACTTGATTTCCGGCCGCAGCCAGTGCAGGAAAGAAATCTCCACTTCCGCATCGCCGGGGACTTCGACGGGGTGAAAGTCGAGCAGGTGGCTTTCAATGGCGAACGATTCGCCGCCGAAGGTGGGACGCACGCCCACGTTGGTTACGGAGTCATAGCAATCCTCAGCCAGGCGGGTGCGGGTGATGTACACGCCATTCGCGGGAGTCATTTCGTCATAGCGGCCCAGGTTGATGGTGGGCACAGTGAACTTCTGCCCAAAGCCGCGTCCGCGACCGACAGCGGCCAGGACGGAAAAGGGGCGTCCCAGAAGGTGGCGCGCGCGGCTGACGCGTCCTTCGCCGAGCAGTTCGCGGATACGGCTGCTGGAAACAGGCTCGCCGCGCAGACGCATTTCCGGGTAGATGAATACCTCAAAGCCAAACGCGCGGCCGAATTCGGCCAGCCGCTCCACGTTGCCCTCAGCACGGTGTCCGAAGTGAAAGTTCGCGCCTTCGTGGACTTCCATGGCGCGGAGTTGCCTGCCCAGCACGTGCTCGGCAAAGTCTTGCGGAGGGGTCAAGGAAAGGTCGCGCGTAAAAGGAATCACCAGCACGGCGTCCAGACCCTCGGCTTCGAGCAGGCGCAGTTTGGCGGAAAGAGGGGTGAGGAGTCGGGGCGCGAGATCCGGCCTCAGGATACGGACGGGATGCGGGTCAAACGTAACCGCCATGGAAACGAGGCGGCGCTCGCGGGCGCGCTCCGTCATGTGGCACAGCACGTGCTGGTGCGCAAGGTGTACGCCGTCAAAATTCCCCACGCTCAGGAGCGTGGGCCCCAGATCCGAGGGGAGATCATCGAGTTTGCGAAACACCTGCATGAGTTGTGCGCGCGACGCCTGGGGAGTCGCGCCCGGGCTCAGATTTCAAACTCCAGCTTCAGGCCATCGTGCGCCAGCTGGGTGTTACCGGGCAGAGACCGGTTGGTTTCCTCGTGCGGCAGGTCATGCGAAATATGGGTAAAGAACGCCCGCCGCGGCTGAAGCTGCTCCACCAGCCGCAGGGAGTTCTCCACGGTGGAGTGCGTGGGGTGCGGCTTGTGACGCAGGGCGTCGAGAAAAAGAATGTCGAGATCTCGAAGCTGAGTCATAGACTCTTCCGGGATCTCGCTGAAATCGGTGAGGTAGGCGGCCTGGCCGAAGCGGAAGCCGTGAATTTCGGCGTCGCCGTGCAGGATTCGTACGGGCACAAAGTTCGCGCCGAAAAGCTCGACGGCGCCGTCGATCAGGTTCAATTCCACCTGCGCCAGCCCGCCGTACTTGTAGTCGGAATCGAAGATGTAGCGAAACACGCTTCTGAGGAGGCGGGCAGTGGCATCGTGGGCGTACAGCGGCAGTTTCCCGGCGTGGCGGAAGCTGAGAGGACGCAGGTCGTCGAGGCCCAGAATGTGATCCGCGTGGGCGTGCGTGTAGAGCACAGCATCGAGGCGCGAGATGCCCTCGCGGATGGCCTGTTCGCGGAAGTCCGGGGTGGTGTCAATCAAGACGGCATGCCCGTCGTACTCCACGAGAACCGAGGGGCGCGTGCGGCGGTCGCGTGGGTCGTCGGACTTGCAAACCCGGCAGGTGCAGCCGATGGTGGGCACGCCCATGGAGGTGCCGCTGCCCAGCACAGTGAGCCGGGCCTTCATTTGCCACCGCGCACCGAGTCCGGTGCTCCGCCCTCGGGCGGATGAACCAGCGCGTTGGTCACATCCACGAATGCCATGCGCAGCTCGTACAGACAGTTCTCCAGAAGATTTCGTTCCGCGTCGGACAGGTTGCCGGCGGTCTTCTGCTGGATCAGGCCCAAAGTGTCAATGGTCTGGCGCGCGCCGAGCAGATCCACCTGCGGTTGCGCCTGCGGCTCCTGCATCATGCCCATCTGCAGGAGCGCGGTCATGTAGAGCGAGGCCACAAAGCGCTCGAACGTGACCTCGAAATCCTGCGGGCGGCGTCCCTGCAGGTCCGCAACGTACGGGTCGAGATGCTTACCCGTAGCGCGGTAGGCGTCGTGCTGCGCCTGCTGCTCGGCCGCCGAGGGCGGGAGCGGAGTTGCGACGCCAGCACCGGCGGATTCGCTCTCCGAGTTAGCAGGCGCGGGGGGCGGTGCAGCCGCTGCTTCTGTTTCCGGCTCCTGCGGCGCGGCGTCCACCGAGGCGGCGTCCTCGCTGCGGCGTTCCCCTTCCGCGGTGAACTTGCGGCGATCGGCGACCGTGAATTCCGGAGTTTTGTTTTCTTCAGTCATGAGTTTTCATCGTGCATCGAGAATCATCTTGCAGGCAGAGCGGTTTTCTCCGCTTCTTTCGGCGAATGGCCTTTGGCAACAGAAAAGGGAAGCGTGCTGACGGTCGCGGTGTTTTCTCCTACCTGAACCGTGACGCCGGGCGTGCCTGCCTCCCGGCGGATGTAGCCCAAGGCAAGCGAAGTGGGGACACCCTCTCCGGGGAGGTTTGCCACGCTGGTAATCTCGCCTACGTCCTTGCCGTTGGCCTGCACCTTGCTGCCCGGGACCAGGGGCGCACCCTGGGCTACGAAGCCGGTAAACTTGCGATGCACCTGGCCGCGCGAGCGGATACGCTCCACAATCTCCTGTCCCACATAGCACCCTTTGGTGAAGTGCAGGGCGTGGGCCTGCTCCGTCTCCTGGGGCAGATCGCGCTCGCGGATGTCCTGCCCGTAACGCGGGATGCCCATGGCCACGCGCCACATCTCGACAGCTTCAAAGCCCGCCGGTGTGGCGCCCGCTGCCACCAGGGAGTTCCAGGCCTGAGCCGCTTCCTGGGGCGCAAACAGTATTTCGAACGCGGGGACGGAGTCGCGCTCGCCGCGCACCACGGTCAGGTTGCGGCCGGGAAATTCCCGAACCTGGAGAAGTTCCAGGTCATCTGCCGCAAGTCCGCAGGTTTGCAGGACGCGCAGAGAATCCGGACCGGCGAGGCCGAGGGCGTTGCGTAGAGTAATCGAGCCGAGTTCCACATCGTCCATGATGATGTACTTGTCGAACGTCTGGCGCAGTTTTTCCACCTGCAGGACGTCGGTCTCCAGCAACATGGCTGCGCCGAGGTTGTATGCAACCATGTCTCCCAGGATGTGTCCCTGGGGGTTGAGCAGGAACGCGTAGGCGCCGCGGTTTTCGGGGAGGCCCTGAATGTTGTTGGTAACCATGCCGTTCAGCCAGCGCACGCGGTCTTCTCCGGTTACCTGAAACTGGACCCTCCAACCCATGTCGAAGACGGCGCAGCGAGCGCAGAGCGCGCGAAACTCGGCTGCCGGCTCGGCAAAGGATGCCGGCGTTTCCGCGCCCTGGTAGTGACCCAAGCGGGCGCCGGCCGCGACCAGCGTTTCATGCAGATGTGGCGTGCGCTCCATAGTCAGAATTCGATTATAGCCAAGCCAGGCGTCGTGCCGCCGTATGGTTCGGGAGAGGGAAACCTGATATCTTCAGGCGCGTGAGTGGGAAGAAGAAAATTGCGGTGCTTCCCGGGGACGGCATCGGCGGGGAAGTGACGGCGGAAGCGCTGAAGGTGATGCGCGCTGCGGGCGCGGCCGTGGAGTTCACCGAGTTCGACTGGGGCGCCGAGCGCTATCTGAAAGACGGCACCACAGTGCCCGTGGACGGCTTTGCCATGCTGGCCCGCGACTACGACGCCATTCTTGTGGGCGCCTTCGGCGACCCCCGCATTCCCTCGAACATTCATGCCAGGGAAATCCTGCTGGGGATGCGCTTTCGCATGGATCTTTATGCCAACGTGCGGCCCGTAAAGCTGCTGGATCTTGCACTTTGCCCGCTGAAGAACGCGAAACTCGAGGACGTGGACTTTGTGGTTGTCCGGGAAAACACCGAAGGCCTTTACGCGGACGTGGGCGGCGTGTTCAAGCAGGGTACGGCCGACGAAATCGCCGTCCAGGAAGACGTGAACACGCGCAAGGGAGTGGAGCGGATTGTGCGCTACGCCTTTGAGTACGCCCTCGCCAACGGCCGCAAGCAAGTGCTGATGAGCGACAAGTCGAACGTGATGACGCACGCTCACGGGCTGTGGCTGCACGTGTTTTGGGAAGTGGCGAAGGAGCACAAGGACATCGAGCCGCGGCACATGTTGGCCGATGCCCTGGCCATGATGATGGTGCGCGAGCCGCACCAGCTCGACGTGATCGTCACCAACAACATGTTCGGCGACATCCTGACCGACCTGGCCGCCGCGTTGCAAGGCGGGCTGGGAATGGCCGCGAGCGGCAACCTCCATCCCGGGCGTACCTCGATGTTCGAACCGGTGCATGGCTCGGCGCCGCCGCTGGCCGGGAAAAACGTGGCCAATCCCGTGGGCGCCATCCTTACCGCCGCCATGATGCTGGCGCACCTGGGGCTGGCACACGAGGCGGAAAAGATTGAAGCGGCAGTGCTGGCGGCGGTTCAGCAGAAGAAGACAACCGAAGATGTGGGCGGCAAACTCGGCACGCGCGAAGCCGGAGAGTGGATTGCGACGCGCGTGGCGGGTTCCTAGTTCCACATAGCCTGGAGCCGTTTCGCGGCGGCCAGCGCCACTACGTATTTGGAATTGGCCTCGTAGGCTCGCAAATAGCTCTGGCGTGCTTTTGCCCACTCCCGCCGGCGTTCATAGACGCGCCCCAGATTGAAGTGCGGGTAACAGTAAGCCTCGTAGCGGGGGGCGCGGGTGGCCTTCTCCAGCCAGGGAATGGCCCGGTCGAGCTCTCCTTTTTCGATCAGGTAGGCACCGATGTCGTTGTAGGGGTTGCCAAAGTCAGGGTCCACCTTGATGGCTTCCAGGCACTCTTCGATGGCGCGGTCCAGATCTCCCAGGAAGGAATAGGTCCAGCCGCGGAAAGTAAAGGCTTCGGCGGTGGGATAGGCCTCAATGGAGCGCGTGTACAGGCCGATAGCATCCTCAAACTCGCCGCTCATCTGCTTTTCATAGGCCTGCCGGAAGTATTCGGCCGCCTTCTGCTGCAAGTTTTCGCTGGACATGGCGAGGTCGCCCGCTTTCATCGCATGCCCCAAGGGAGGCACCGCTCGTCCTGAATATCTTACTCAATAACCGTTGTGCTACAGAACTCCGGATCTGGTCCTCGGAATGAGGTTTTGCGCAACCGCCGGGCGGCGTGTTGAAATTCATGCGCTATGGGTTGGCCGGATCTACCCCGAGTGCCCGAGCCAGAGGTGATGGATGCCTCTGCCGAGGTGGAGGCCTATGCCTCCGCGGTCGCACAGAGCTACCTCGAAAAAATCGACCGCACATTCGTGGAGCACGTGGCGCGCTTGTTGCGCGTTGAGAGTGAAGCGGCGGTGACTGGGATAGCCTTGGACGTGGGCTGCGGTCCCGGCCAGATTCCCATCCTCATGGCCCGGCGCTGGCCGGGCTTGCGCATTACTGGAGTCGATGCGGCTGCGCACATGATCGAAGAGGCGCGGCGCGCCGCGGCGCGCGCCGATGTTGCCATCTCGTTTCAGGTGGTACAGGCGGGCAGCGGCGATTCCAGGCGCCTGCCCTTTGCCGACCATTGCTTCGATCTGGTGACCTGCAACTCGGTGTTGCACCACCTAGAGGACCCGGTGGCCGTGCTGGATGAGATTGCGCGCGTGGCCAAGCCCGAGGGCGCAGTGCTGGTGCGGGATCTGCGCCGGCCTTCGGCCCTCGCCTGTCCCTGGCACGTGCGGTGGTTTGGGCGGCATTATTCGGGTGAAATGCGCCGCTTGTATGAAGCCTCTGTGCATGCTTCGTATACGAGCGAAGAGCTGGGCGAATTGCTTTCGCGCTCGCGCCTGCAGGATGGCCATGCCCGCGTTTTTCGTCACCGCCTCACGCACATCGGGATTGAGCGGCCTTCGCGCAGGCCGCACTCTCCATGAGCAGCCGCCGGAGTTCTGTATAATTTCGGTTTCGACGAGAGAACTTACTACTCACAGGAGAGAACCCTTTGTCCCAGGCAGAGATCGGCATCATCGGTGGGAGCGGCTTGTATGGGTTTCCCGGACTGGAAGACGCGCGCGAGGAAACCATGGGCACGCCCTTTGGCAAGCCCTCGGACGCTTACGTAGTGGGCAGGCTGGAGGGGCGGCGGGTGGCGTTTTTGGCGCGCCACGGCCGGGGGCACCGCATCCTGCCCTCGGAAATCAACTACCGCGCCAATATCTACGGCTTCAAGAAGCTGGGAGTGGAGCGCTTGCTCTCCATCTCCGCCGTGGGCTCGCTGAAGGAAGAGCACAAGCCCATGGAGTTCGTCATCCCGGAACAGTTCATCGATCGCACCCACCGGAGGATCACGACTTTTTTCGGCGAGGGTTGCGTGGCGCACGTCAGCTTTGGCGATCCGGTGTGCGCGGAGCTGGCGCGGGTGGTGGAATCAGCCTGCAAGAAGGCAGGCGTGACGGGGAAGCTGGGCGGAACGTACGTCTGCATGGAAGGGCCACAGTTTTCCACCAAGGCAGAATCGAACCTGCACCGCAGCTGGGGCGTGGACGTGATCGGCATGACCAATGTGCCCGAGGCCAAGCTGGCCCGGGAAGCGGAAATCTGCTATTCGACCGTCGCCATGGTAACGGACTACGACTGCTGGCATCCGGAGCACGACTCGGTGACGGTAGGGCAGATTGTTGCCTGCCTGTTGAAGAACGCCGAGAACGCCACGCGCGTGGTGCGCGAATGCGTTCGCGCCATGCCAAAGTCGCGATCCTGCAAGTGCGGATCAGCACTGGCGGTCGCCATCCAGACGGAGCGCGACAAGATTCCTGCCGAAACCCGCGAAAAGCTGAAGCTGCTCCTGGGGAAGTACCTGGAACCAGCAAAAACAGGAAACTAGCCCGCGACGAAACCGGCGGTTTGCTCGAATTTCGGTAGTGTGTTTCTCCCGCTTGTGTCCACACCTGCTGAACATCGCGTTTCACTTGCAGTCGGACTGCTGGCTTTGGCCGCCTCGGTGTGCTCCTTTCTGTACTTCTGGCGCCAGGATGCGCTGCTCCTCTACGGCGATGCAGTGGCTCACCTGAACATCGCACGCCGCGTTTTTGACTCGCGCACGCCCGGCCCGCTGCAGTTGGGAACGGTTTGGCTGCCGCTGCCTCACCTGCTCGAGATGCCGCTTGTGTTCTCCGACTGGCTGTGGCGGACGGGAGTGGGCGGCTCGGTTGTTTCCATGGCATCCTACGTGGCGGGAGCGCTGGGTATCCATCGTTTGGCGCGCGCTCTGGGTGCGGGCCGGGCAGCCTGGCTGGCTACTGCAATCTTCGTGGCCAATCCCAACCTGCTTTACCTCCAGACCACGGCCATGACCGAGCCCCTGTACCTGGCCCTTTGGATTTGGACGATAGTGCACTTCGCCGAATTTGCCGCCAGTGTGCGTAGCCCGGAACCGAAGCTCCGGGGACTGGCACCCAACAGCCTGGAGCGTTGCGGGATTCTCCTTGCGGCCGCTGTGATGACGCGCTACGACGCCTGGTTTGGCGCCCTGCTGCTTTTGCCCTTCGTGGTGTGGCCGTACATTGGCCGGCGGCGCATGTTCTCGGATTCTCCGGATGCGGCGCTGCGTGCCTCGCTGCGCAGATTTCTGCTGCTTGCCCTTGCCACACCAGCCTTGTGGATGGCCTACAACTACGGCGTTTACGGTAACGCCGTTGAGTTCGCTACCGGTCCGTACTCGGCGCGTGGCATCGCGGCGCAGACCACTCCGGAGGGCAGTCCTCCGCATCCGGGACACCGCGACGTGCGCGTCGCAGGTATCTACTTCCTGAAAGCGGTGCGCCTGAACCTGGGAGACGGTTTCTGGCAGAACCCTCTGCTTCTGGCGGCCGTGGCCGGCAGCGTGTTGGCATTGGGTTCCGCTCGATCGGCGGCCGCGGCTGCGTTGCTGTGGTTTCCGGCGTTGTTCTACCCGCTTTCCATGGCCTACGGGAGCGTTCCCATTTTTGTGCCGGTGTGGTGGCCGTTCTCTTTTTACACCGTGCGCTACGGGCTGCAGTTGCTGCCGGCGGTAGCAGTCTTCTCCGCCGTTTTGCTGGCAGGAGTTTGGAACCGGCTGGAGAGCTTTGCCGGAAGGACGGCATCTTCGGTTCTGGCGGTTGTATTGGTCGCCGGCAGTTACGCATCTGCGGCGATGACTGGTCCCATCTGCCTGCGTGAGGCGAGGGTCAACTCCGTGACGCGGGTGGCTCTGGAACGCCAGGTGGCGGCGGAACTGGCGCGATTGCCGCAGGAGGCCACGCTGCTGATGCACCTGGGCAGCCACGGAGGCGCGCTGCAACGCGCGGGCATCCCTTTGCGCCGCGTGATCCATGAAGGCAATTACCGGCAATGGGAGTGGGCCCTTTCCGCTCCTGGGGAAGCCGTGGATTATCTGGTGGCGTTTGCCGGAGATGCGGTGTCCGCCTCCGCGGAGGCG
>CAYRII010000014.1:0-20366 GCA_964424245.1 uncultured Terriglobales bacterium
CCCACCAGCGCCGCGCAAGCTTCCACGAGTTCGCGATCTTCCGGTCCGAAAGCTGCCGAGGAGTGACTGTCAATATCCAGTTCGCCCGTAACCCGGCCGCGCACCCAAACCGGCGCCACAATCTCCGAACGCGTTTCCACAGAACAAGCCAGGTAGCGCGGGTCAGCGCGCACGTCGTCCACGACGATCGTTTTGCCGCTCGAAGCCGCGGCGCCGCAAATCCCTTGGTCGAGGGGAATCCGCTTGTGTGGTGTGTCAGCGCCGGCGAAAGGACCCAGGACCAGCATGTTAGGGTCGGCGGGGTCGAGCATGTAGAAGCCAACCCAGTTGTAGCTGGGCATGCGCCGGGCAAGCTGTTCCACGATGGTGCGCATCAACTCCGAGGCGGAAGGCGCCTGCCGCGCCGATTCTTCCAGGGCGCGCAGCACATCGGGAGCCACATTGTTTGCGCTCATCGCATTCTTATTAGAACACAGGCCGGCTGCGCCAGCGTTTGTCTGGATTCGTCGTGGAAATCACAGTGGATCTATGCGGCGCACCCGTGGCGGCATCTCGGAGAAATGCTCCGGGTGGATCGCGGCTGCCAGCGCCCGCAAACCTTGCACAAGCGTCGTGGCGGGAGTGTTCAGGTACTCATCCGGAACACAGTAGACGCGACGGGCGTGAACCGCCGCCAACTGGCTCCATTCACGTTCGCGCACCACCTTTTCCAGAGGCACACGGTCGGCGGCGCCGCACCACGCCATGACGATCACGTCCGGTTCGGCCCGCCGGACGCGCTCCGCGTCCGTGGGCTTTCCCGGTTCGAACAGGAATTCGCCGCCTGCGGCGCCCACCAACTCCTTCACCCAGAGCTGGGACGCGATGATGGGCCTGCCCCACTCCTCGCAAAACACCCGTGGCCGGGGGCCCGTGGTCCGTAGGCGCACGGCTTCGATTTCCCGCCGCATGGAGGCGATCTTCTTCTGCCCCCGCTCGGGAACTCCCATGAGGCGCGCAATCGCTGCCATGTCCGCGTAGATGTCTTCCAGGGACTTTGGAGCCAGCGCCAGCAGGCGCGCGCCCGCTTTGAGGATTTCTGCCAGAGCCTCTTGCTGATAGGGCACAGATGCGATGACCAAATCGGGTTTCGCAGCCAGAATTTCTCCTGCCTTCGCCGTCCAAGAATCAGCGACGATTGCCTTTCCCGACTGCGCTACCTGCGGGCAGGCGTCGGCGCACCACCGAGTGCAGGCCACGACCCGGTCGAGCATTCCCAGATCAGCCAGGGTGACGGTGGCACTAGGTTGCAGGCAGACAACGCGCCGCGGGATGTATTCCGTGGCCAAGCTAGAGCGGAGCGTCCGCCACGCGGAATGGCTCCAGCTCCGCCACATCCAGCTCCGGCAGGCGCTGCCAACGGTGTTTGAGGTAGGCCCAGGGGATGTGGAAGAGGAGGGTCTTGGGGCTGAACTTGGCCGAAGAGTGGATCCAGCAGGAATGCGTGCACCAGCAGCGGTCACGGGGAATGGCTTCCACCTCCTGCCGCATCACCGGAGAACGCAGCGCCGCGGCAATGTCAAAGTCAAAGTCCGCAAGCCGGCCGAGCTTGGGGCGCAATTCACAGGAGCGAAAATGCCCGTCGTGGTCAATCACGATTGTGGTTTCGCCGGCGGTACAGGGCATCGGCCATTCTTTGTTCCCATAGTGGTTTGCCGCATGAATCTGGAAGTGAAACTTCAAGTGTCCCAGGTAGTACATGCGGGCAAACTCGCGGGCGGGCCACTCCAGGTGCGCAAACAACTTTTCCGCGTATCGCTCGTGCAGCCACATCAGCTTGCGGTGCAACGCTTCGAGCTCGTTTCGCGGCAGGCGCTTGAGGTCCGGATCCATCGGGTTGCCGCGAATGATTTCGAAGTAGTGGCCGTCGCTCTCCGTCTCCTGCAGCAGCCTCAGACCCAGAGCCACCAGTTCGCGATAGTTTTCCGCGGTCACGCAGCTGACCACGTTGCGCCGCAAACGGTGCTCACCCTGCCAGCGCGCCGCGGCCGCCTCCATTGTGCTGAGGGTCTTTTGGAAGTTGTTGGGAACGCCGCGGATGGCGTCGTGGGTATTGGCCAGCCCGTCGAGCGAGAAGTTCAGGTCGATGATGATTTCCGGGCAGCGTGCCAGTACGCGGTCCACAACCGATTCCACCTTCGCGGGGAGCAGGCCGTTGGTGGGCAGGTTGACGTGCCGCACGCCGTTGGTTCCATAGAACAACTCGATGATTTCTGCCAGTTCCTTGCGCAGGAAGGGCTCGCCGCCCGAGATCCATAGTTTGTGAAAGGGAGGCGCCGTCCGGCTGATGCGCTCCAGTTGCGCGTAGGAGAGGTCGCGGCCCTGATTGAGCTCGTCCCAGTAAAAGCAGGTGCGGCACAGGGAGTTGCAGGTGGAAGTCACGAACAGGAACAGAGACTCCAGCCGTTTCGGGCGAAAGACGCCGCTGGCGTATTGGAGATAACTCACACCCACGTTGCCGCGATTATAGTCCGGGCGGAGAAACGCGGGTGAGAATCTCAGAGGTGCGGCTCGGGTACAATCATTGCAAATCTGTCTCGCACCGGATGAGACGTCGCATGTATTCCAAGGAGCTGCTGGACCATTTCGAACACCCGCGCAACGTCGGGGAGATTCCCGACGCCGATGCGCGTGTAGAGGCGGAAAACCCGGCCTGCGGCGATGTGATGCTTCTGACTCTGAAGGTCAGCGACGGCCGCATCGTTGAGGCCCGTTACCGAACTCGCGGGTGTGTAGCCTCCATCGCCTGCGGTTCATTCCTTACGGAGTGGCTGCACGGGCGTGCGCTCACCGAAGCCCGCGCGCTGCGCCGTGAACAAATCGTGGAAGGCGTGGGAGGGCTGGCCAACGAATCCATGCACGCCAGCCATTTGGCGGCTGATGCGCTGCGAGCAGTTTTGGCCAAGGTTTCATAGGGCAAGCGTCTCGCCCGCTGGTGGTAATCCCTGCACCAGACCTCGCCATGAGGCATAATTCCACGGATGCGGGCCCAAGGCTAGTCGCGTTCCCTCTGGCCGGTGCATCAACCGGAAAGGGCAGTACGTGTGAGGGCCGACCGGTCAGACGTGGACGGGCGCCGGGAAATAAATGCCCCAGTTGCGCTGCCGGGCGATCGACAGCAACTGCGGCCGAGGATTGACCGCGAACGCATGGCGTGCCATCTCCAGCATGGCGAGATCGTTCACGGTGTTGCCGAAGGCTGCGTCCAAGTCTTTCGTCAATGACTGGCGCAACGCCGCAGGTTTGGCCTCCCCGGTAGGCACGCGCAGCAGGCGTTTGGTTACTCGCCCGTCCTCGAGTTCGGCGCTAGCCGCAAGCACTTTGTCCGGCAGGATGCCAAAACGCCGCGCCCCGGCGAGCACCACCCATTCGCAGGTGGAAGAAACAGCCCAGATTTCGCATCCCCTATCCGCCAACTGATGAACCAGGTCACGCATTTCGGGGAAGATGCGCTTCTCCACGGCAGAGGCAAAGAACTGCTCCGCTGCTCGCGCGACCGCAACTGTTTCCAGGCCTGCGTGCAATGTGACCATCTCGCCGCAGATTGTGGCCTCGCTGACCCTGCCCTCACGGTAGTCCTGGTACCGCGGTCGCGCCCAGCCAGAAACGTCCTCGGGCAAGAGCCCCTGTTCCATCTCCCAGTAGAAAAAATCCTGGCCGGAATCTCCGGACCAGAGGGTTCCATCGCAGTCAAACGCTGCCATGCGGGGCTGCAGGGAAATGACGCGTTCCAGGAACGCATGGCAAGAAAGGGCTTCCGCTGGGATCTCCACGGGTTAAGCGCCGGCCAGCTTCTCGTACTCTTCCGGCGTGTCCACGTTGCCGATGACCAGCGGATCATCCACCACAAGGTAGGCGATGCGGTCCGGGAGCTGGTGCTCCACGTCGCGTGCGGTCGAGGTTGCAGGGGCGCGCAGAAAGGCCTCGATCAACTCGCGCCCCGCCACGAGCGGGTGTCCGTGCCGGCCGTCATGTTCCGGCACCACGGCCCACTTGCCTTCGGCCGATTGCCGGACGAAAGCTTCGCGCAATGCGCCCACTGTGCCTGCCTGTGCCGGGGGACGGTCCACCAGCACCACGATAGCCGCGTCCCGTCCACGGTTCAGCACCTCTCGCAGACCCACTTGCAGGGAACTGAACTGGCCCTGCTCGGGTGTCGCATTCTCCACCAGAAACGCGCCCGCGGCAAAAATGATGGGAGCAAGGGAGTCACGGTTCTTGCCTGTCACCACCAGGACCATGTCGGTGTGCGGCCGCAGCGATTCGATGGCGCCATCGAGAAAAGTCCGGCCGCGCCAGGAGAGCAGGGCCTTGTCGCTACCCATGCGCGAGGACTCTCCCGCCGCCAGGATTACCCCACAGAAACTGGGCGCGATGGACATAGAAGGAAAATATCAGATGCCGGAAGGCGTGGAAAGCAGATACGGGCGCTGGAGCCTACTATTCTTCTCCCTGGGTCAGCTCCTGCGCCACGGAGGAGCCGGCTTCCTCGTCCCTGGCTGCCTTTCGCGGGATGTAACGCAAGTGGGGCAGGCTGGACTCGGCGTGCCTGCGCACGGCAATCATCTCCGCCACGATGGCCACGGCAATCTCCTCGGGGGTGATAGCGCCGATATCCAGTCCGATCGGGGAAAACACGCTTTCCAGCTTTTCCCGCGGCACGCCCGCTTTTTCCAGTTCGCGGCTCACGGTGATCATCTTGCGCTCCGAGCCGATCATACCCACGTAGCGCGCCCGGGTGCGGACTGCCCAGCGCAACACGCGCATGTCGTCCCGGTGGCCGCGGGTCACGATGACCACGAACGACGATTCGTTTGGTCCCAGCTTCTCCAGCACGGAATCGAAGTCTTCGGCCAATACCTCGCGCGCTTCAGGGAAGCGTTCCCGGTTGGCAAAGCTTTCACGGTCGTCGGCCACCACCACTTCGAATCCGGCGAGGTGGGCGACGTTGTAGAGGCTGCGAGCCACGTGTCCGGCGCCAAAGATGTAGAGAGTGGACGGCGGCAGCACCGGCTCGACGAACACCTCCAACGTTCCTCCGCACACCAGGCCGGAGTCGTACTTGGGATCGGCGTTCAGGTTGAAGGTGAGAGTGCGCGGCTTCTCGCTCTCCATCACCTCACGCGCCGCCTGCCACACCTCGGCTTCGACGCATCCGCCGCCGATGGTGCCGGCGATGGAGCCGTCGTCGCGCACCAGCATCTTGGCCGTGGTAAACGCGGGAATCGAGCCGCGCACGTTCACGATGGTGGCCAGCGCGCCCTTGCGCCCTTCGCGCCGCAGACGCACGATCTCTTCGTAGAGGTCCACCCCGTCATTATTGGATGCGCTTGCAGGCAAGTCAATCTTGCACCTGCTGTTTCGGAGAAGTAGATTGGTACCGAACTGCAAAGGAGTGTTGCGATGAAAGCCGTCCGCATCCACGAGTTTGGCGGCCCCGAGGTGCTCAAGTTCGAGGACGCTCCGGATCCGGTTCTCCGCCCGGATCAGGTTCTGGTGCGGGTAAAGGCCTGCTCGCTGAACCACCTGGACCTATGGATCCGCAAGGGCCTGCCGGGAATCCAGCTCCCCCACATCAATGGCAGCGACGTCGCGGGAGAAATCGTTGCGCTGGGTGATTATGTTTCCGGACTCGCCGTCGGCCAGCGCGTGCTGCTGGCGCCCATGGTGTATTGCGGACGCTGCGCCCACTGCGCCGCCGGCCAGCAGAACCTGTGCGCCGAGTTCACGGTCCTGGGCAACCTGGTGGATGGCGGCAACTGCGAACTCGTCACCGCCTCTCCTGCCCACGTCATTCCCGTGCCCAAGACCGACACCACGCTGACCTGGGACGAACTGGCCAGTGTCCCCCTGGTCTTTCTTACCGCCTGGCACATGCTGGTGGGTCGCTGCGCGGTCAAGCCCGGAGATGTGGTCCTGGTTTTGGGCGGAGGGTCGGGCATCGGCTCGGCCGCTATCCAGATCGCACGCCTGCACGGGGCCCGCGTCATTGCCACCGCCGGCGACGAGAGAAAATTGATGCGCGCGCGCGACCTCGGAGCCAACTACACCATCCAGCATCACGAGCAGAAGGTTTCGGAGGAGGTGAAGAAAATCACCTACAAGGCGGGCGTCGACATCGTGTTCGAGCACGTCGGCTCGGCCACCTGGGAAGAGAGCATGAAATCGCTCAAACCCGGGGGTAAGGTCGTCACCTGCGGGGCCACCACCGGGCCCAGCGTTGCCATCGATCTGCGCTTTCTGTACCGGCGGCAGTTTTCCATCCTGGGTTCCTATATGGGCACCATGGGCGAGCTGCACCACGTGCTCGACCACATTTTCCACGGACGCCTCAAGCCGGTCGTGGACAAGAGTTTTCCCCTGCGCGAGGCCCGCGCCGCCCACGAACGCATGGAAAACCGCGAGCACTTCGGGAAAATCGTGCTTAACCCGTGAGAACCGGGGTCGAAACGGCCTGCTACAATTAGGGATGAGTATGGATGCAAAGCAGTCAGCGCCTGCGCCGGTCCAAGAACTCTCCTTCGGCCACATCGAGCCCGAAGGCATCGTCCTCACGTCGCTCGACATGGCCGTGAACTGGGTGCGCAAGAACTCTATCTGGCCCATGACCTTTGGCCTGGCCTGCTGCGCAATCGAGATGATGTCCATGGGCGCCTCGCGCTTCGACATCGCGCGTTTCGGCGCCGAGGTATTCCGCCCCTCGCCCCGCCAGGCCGACCTGATGATCATTGCGGGCCGCGTTTCCAACAAAATGGCCCCCGTGATTCGCCAGCTCTGGGAGCAGATGCCCGAGCCCAAGTGGGTGATCTCCATGGGCGCTTGCGCCACCTCCGGAGGCGTCTTCAACAACTACGCCCTGGTGCAGGGCGTCAACCAGGTCATCCCCGTGGACGTGTACGTTCCCGGGTGCCCGCCCCGGCCCGAGCAACTCATCTACGCCATTACCTTGCTGCAGCAGAAGATCCAGAACGAGCGCGGCTCCTTCAAGCGCGTGCTCAACCTCGCCTAGACGCGCGGCAGCTTTCTGCGTTTGTCGTTGCCGGAATCCATCCCTTCGGGCCCGCCCCCTGGTGCGACAAGCACCGTCAATCGTGATACAAACTCTGTCCATGCCCCGCACCATCACTGCCACCGCGCCCTGTCGCGTGGACCTGGCCGGCGGCACCCTCGACATCTGGCCCCTGTACTTGTTCCATCCCGGCGCCCTTACCGTGAACTTTGCCGTCAACCTTCTTGCGCGCTGCTCGGTACGGAGTCTCGGAGGCCGCCAGGTAGTTCTGCGCTCCATCGATACGGGCAGGGAAGAGCGTTTTCCCAGCCTCGACGCCTTGCGCAGGGCCCGGCGTTATCGCCATCCGCTGGCGGCCTACCTCTTGCGCCACTTCACCCCGCGCAGCGGCATCCTGTTGGAAACCCACTCGGAATCGCCGGCTGGCGCCGGCATTTCCGGCTCCTCCGCCCTCCTGGTCGCCGCCTGCGCCGCGCTGGCGCGCAGCACCGGCCACCGGATCGCGCGCCAGCAGATGCGCGTTCTGGTGCAAAACGTTGAGGCCCAGATCATCGGCGTGCCCACCGGCTGCCAGGATTACTATCCAGCGCTTTACGGCGGCATCAGCGCCATTGCGCTCGGCGTCAATGGCATCGCGCGCCGGGCCATTCGCCTGCCGGCCGCGGAACTCGACGCCCGCTTCCTGCTAGCGTACACGGGAGCGCCGCGAAAGTCCGGCATCAACAACTGGAAGGTCTTCCAGGAGCACATAAACGGCAACCGGCAAGTGTTCCGCAACTTTGAGCACATTGCCCGCCTCGCCCGGCACATGCGCGATGCGCTCGCGGCGGCGGATTGGGAGTCGGTCGGGCGCCTGATGCGCGAGGAATGGCAGTACCGCAAGCGCAACGCACCCCGCATCTCCACTGCAAAGATCGATGACCTGGTAGCCGTGGCTCTTCGGCAAGGCGCCCGGGGAGCCAAGGTTTGTGGCGCCGGAGGAGGCGGATGCGTGGTCTTTTTGATCGAGCCTGACGCCCGAAAGCGAGTTGCCCGCGCCTTGGCCGGTTCCGGTGCCCGGCTCCTGCCCGCGCGAGTTGCCCGCCGCGGCCTGCGCGTGACCGAGTCCTAGGTCTTCTTGAGGCATGCGCTTCTTTCCCGATCGAGCGCAAGCGCTTTCTTGGCCGCGCACCGTTGCGCGGTTACAATCGGTGCGCCGGCGCAAACGCCGGTTTGATGCCCGCTTCTTCTATCGCATTCCTTTTCGTAGCTGTTGACGGCCGCCTGCGCGCCGGGTGGCGGTTCCTCTTGGCGGTAGTGGTTTTTCTGGTCGCCAACATGGCTTCCCGCCAGGTCTTGCGCGGCTTGGTGTCGAACCAGGGCTTGTACGAGGCCCTCTTCCGCCCGCTCACCTTGCTGCTCCTGCTCGCAGCTTTTTCCGCAATGCTGTATCTGCTGGATCGCGTGCGACGCAATCCGCTCACCGTGATGGGCCTGGGAACCAGCCGTCCCTGGAAGAAAGAGTGCCTTAAAGGCACGCTCTTGGGGGCGGGAATGGTTGCGGCCGCGGTAGCCGCCATTGCCGTGGTGGGCGAACTCAGCTTCCAGTTCGTGCGGCCACCAGCGGCTTGGGCAGTGCCCTTGTCGGCGGTTCTTTGGGTATTGGCCAGCGCCGCCATGCTCGAAGAGGTCGCTTTTCGCGGCTATCCCTTCCAGAAACTGGTGGAGGGGATCGGCCCGGTGGGCGCCACCGTGCTCCTGTCGGTGCTTTTCGGAGTGCTCCATCTCAGCAACCCTCACGCTTCTCTTTGGGGCTTCCTCAATACCGTGGCCATCGGCGTTGTGCTCTCCATCGCCTACCTGCGCACAGGCGCGCTCTGGCTTCCCTGGGGAATCCACTTTGGGTGGAACGCCATGCTGGGCCTGGTGTTTGGACTGCCAGTCAGCGGCACCACCGGGTTTAGCGTGTTGGTAGCAGGCACCGCCCACGGCCCGCTGTGGCTCACGGGCGGCGGCTACGGCATCGAGGCCAGCGCCACCGGCGCGGTTGTAGTTTTTCTCGGGCTGGCGGCGCTCTGGCGCATGACTTCCTCACCGGAAACTGCGGAGATGCAGGCTCCGTTTCCCGAGCGCGCCAAGCACCCCTTCCCGCCGGATAGCATCCAACCGTAGGGATCTGGGAATGCAGTTTGCGGGATATACCTTTCGGGCGGTTGCAATTCTTCCCCGGGAGGCGAATCATAAGCAGAGCAGTTCTGCTGCCGCTGAGCCATGAATCGCGCCTCCAATCTGTCTGCTGTTCTCGTGCTGGCCGTCCTGCTGGCTCCGCCCGCTGGAGCCGACAAGCCGGCGAAGCGCCCCAAGATTTCCGGGCACACCCGGTTTACCGTGATTCGCAGCTTGAATGCGGAAAAAGTCTTCGTGCGGCACATCTTTCCCATGGGAGAAAAGGGGCTCACCATCAAGCCGGGCGGGGTGGTCACCCCGGACGACACCGAACTGCGGCGACTCCTGATCCAGAAGGGCACGGCCGCGAAGCCCGGCGATCAGGCCCGCATCACCAACGTTGAAATCAAGGACGACCGGATCATCTTCGAAATCAACGGTGGCCCCAAGAAAAAGAAAAAGTGGTATCAGCGCATTGAGATTGGGGGCGCCGGCGGCAGTACACCCATCGCCAGCCAGCCTGCGGAATTCTCCCGCGGCTCCGTCGTTACCCTGCAGTTCTCCGGCTATGTGCCGGAACTTTCCGTCGACGAAGTTCGCGAGCTGCTCTCACCCGCGCTGGATTTCTCCTCGAAGAGCGCCGCCGAGGCCTACCTCGATTCCGTGCCTCCCAAAGTCCGCGAGGCCATCCGCAATCATGAAGTCTTGGTGGGCATGAACCGGGAGATGGTGGTCTACGCCAAGGGTCGGCCTCCGCGCAAGATCCGCGAGCGCGAGCATGACGTGGAATACGAGGAGTGGATCTACGGGGAACCTCCGCAGGATGTGGAATTCATTCGCTTCGTGTCTGACGAAGTCGTGCAAGTGAAGATCATGAAGATGGCGGGCGAAAAAATCGTGCGCACGGAGAAAGAAGTGCACGTGCAGCCGGAAGGTGTGGCTGCGGTTGCGGCGCAGTCCAGCCCAGCGGTCACGCCGCCCGCATCCACGCAGCGTCCCACCTTGCACCGCCCCGGCGAAGCTCCAGCCGATGCACCCGATTCGACCTCGGGCGGCCCCATTCTGGTTCCCGATCGCGGGCCGGTTGACCCGTCGGACGCCCCCCAACCCGGCACCACACCACCTCCGCCGCAGCCGTAACCTTACGGATCTTGCTGCAAGATTTGGCGTCCCGCCGAAGGGGCAGTACACTGGAAGGGTGAAGATTGGGCTCGGCCAGATCAATCCCACGGTCGGGGACTTCGCCGGTAACGCCGCCAAAATCATTGCCTTTGCCGGTCGGGCCCGTGCCGCCGGCGCTGGACTGGTGGTTTTTCCTGAGCTTTCCGTTTGCGGCTACCCGCCGCGCGACCTCGTCGAACGGCCGTCCTTTGTTGCGCGTAACCTGGAAACGGTGGAGCACATCGCGCGCGAAACGCTCGGCATCGCCGTCCTCTGCGGCGTGGTCACTCCCGCCCGTGCCGAAACCGGAAAGTCCGTGCAGAACACAGCCGTGCTCTTGCGCGACGGCGGCATGGTCTTTCAGCAGTCCAAGATGCTGCTTCCCACCTATGACGTCTTTGACGAACTGCGCAACTTCGCCCCCGCCGAATCCCAGGGCCTGCTTTCCTTCTGCGGGCGCCAGGTGGCCCTGACCATCTGCGAGGACGCATGGAACGACAAACTCTTCTGGGGCCGGCAACTCTACAAAGTGGATCCCGTCGAGCAGCTCATGCGTGCCGGAGGCAATTTCATCCTCAACATCTCTGCTTCGCCCTTCTGCGAAGGGAAGCGCGAGTTGCGCCGCAACATGCTGGAGACGATCGCCGCCCGGTATCGCGCTCCCGTGGTCATGGTCAATCAAGTTGGCGGCAGCGACAGCCTCATCTTTGATGGCTCCAGCTTCGCTCTGGCGCCGGATGGCCGCGTGGTGGCGCAAGCCAGCTCCTTCGAAGAAGACCTGGTTTGTTTTGACACCGAGAGCCTGACGGGGGAGTTGCACGAACAAGTCGCGGGCGACGAAGCTGCCGCCTACGCTGCGCTGGTCCTGGGCACGCGCGATTATGTGCACAAGTGCGGTTTTCACGATGTGCTGGTGGGGCTGAGCGGCGGCATCGACTCGGCCCTCACCGCCGCCATCGCCGTGGACGCTCTGGGTGCCGGACACGTCACCGGCATCGGCATGCCCGGCCCGTATTCCTCCCGGGGCAGCATTGACGACTCCCGCGCCCTGGCGGAAAACCTCGGCATTCGGTTTGAAGTGTTGCGCATCACGGAGATTTTCGAGGCCGCCCGCGACAGCCTGCGCGAACTATTCTGCGGCCGGGAAGAGGACGCTACGGAAGAAAATCTGCAAGCCCGCATTCGGGGCGCTCTGCTGATGGCGATTTCCAACAAGTTTGGTTCCCTGGTGCTCTCTACCGGGAACAAATCCGAGCTCGGCGTGGGCTACTGCACCCTCTACGGCGACATGGTGGGCGGGCTTGCCGTGTTGTCCGACGTTCCCAAGACCATGGTGTATCGCCTCAGCCGCTACGCCAACTCGCGCCGCCCGGTCATTCCGGAATCCACCCTGGAGAAGCCGCCATCGGCCGAGCTCCGTCCCAATCAGAAAGACACCGATACCTTGCCGCCCTACGAAGTGCTGGACGTCATCCTGGAGGACTACGTGGAAGAGTCCCGCACCGCCCAGGAAATTGCCGTCGCCCGGGGATTTGATTTGGCCTTGGTGGAAAGAATCGTCCACATGGTGGACCGCGCCGAGTACAAGCGTCAGCAGGCCGCCCCGGGTTTGAAGATCTCGGGGAAGGCGTTTGGCGTGGGGCGTCGCTTCCCCATCGCCCAGAAACTGGATTGACGCTGCGCGGCTCGCCTGCCGTCAGGCTGCTTTACAATGCCGCCTGGCCGCCACATCCTCCCGAAGGGACCTGTCTATGAAGAAAATGCTCTGCTTGGTTCTGCTTTTTGGCTGCGCCGCGTTCGCGCAAACCAGGCCGCGCGCTCGCGATCTCGGAGTGCCGTTTGAGGGCACGCCCGCGGAGTTCAATGCCATCACCGACGTTCGCGGTGTCGAGGTGGGCCACAGCACCCTCATCCGGGGGCAGGGAAAACTCGTGGTCGGCCAGGGACCGGTGCGCACCGGTGTCACGGCCATCCTGCCGCGGGGCCGGGAAAACACCGACCTGGTCTTTGCCGGATGGTTTTCGCTGAACGGCAACGGCGAGATGACCGGCACCACCTGGGTGGAAGAGTCCGGATTCCTGGAAGGCCCGGTGATGATCACCAACACGCACAGCGTGGGCGTGGTGCGCGACGCGGTCATCGGCTGGCGCGTGCAGAAGGGCCGTCCGGCCGACTCCGAGTATTGGTGGTCGCTCCCCGTGGTGGCGGAAACCTGGGATGGGTACTTGAATGATATCAATGGCTTTCACGTAAAAGAAAAACACGCGGTTGAAGCTCTGGAGAGCGCCCGCCCCGGGCCGGTTGCGGAGGGCAACGTGGGCGGCGGCACGGGCATGATTTGCCACGAATTCAAGGGTGGCATCGGCACAGCATCGCGCCGCCTTCCAGCCGCCCAGGGCGGCTACGTGGTGGGAGTGCTGGTGCAATGCAACTACGGTCTGCGCGAACAATTGCAGATTGCCGGAGTGCCGGTGGGAAAAGAAATTCCGGAAGCCGCGGTCTACTCCCAGGAAACCGGCTCCATCATCATCGTGGTGGCCACCGATGCACCCCTGCTGCCTCATCAGCTCAAGCGTCTCGCTCGCCGCACGTCGCTGGCGCTGGGGCGCATGGGCAGCGTTTCGGGAAACGGCTCGGGCGACATCTTCATTGCCTTTTCCACTGCCAATCCCGGCGCCGCTGATCCCAAAGGGACGGTGCAACTCGCCATGCTGCCCAACGATCGCATCAACCCGGTGTTCACGGCCACCGTCCAGGCCACGGAGGAAGCCATTGTCAACGCCCTGATAGCGGCCGAGGGCATGACCGGCGTCAACGACCGCAAGGTGATCGCTTTGCCTCACGAGCGCCTGCGCGAGATGCTGCGCCGCTACAATCGCCTGGCTGGGGAGAGAGGCCGGTAACCTCGACCCGGCGCCGACATCGAATCATGGGAAAGGAGCCTGGATGAATGGGCTAACGAAACTCGCACTTTGGGGAGCGCTGCTGGCTGCGCTGATGCAGACTGGGCTGGCTGAATCACCGGGACCCGCCGTGCCCCTGCCCACCCGAGACATGGTCCAATCCTTCATGCGGCGCATGTTTGGCTATGATCCCGCCGTCACCTGGCAGATCCTTGAGATTCGCCCCTCGATTGTTCCCAATATGGCCGAGATAGTTGTTCGCGTGGGGAACCAGCCCCTGAGCACGCGGCTGTACGTCACACCCGACGGCAACCATGCCATCATCGGCGACGCCGTGCCCTTCGGAGCCGACCCCTTTGCGCCCACTCGCGCGCGGTTGGAGCGCGAGGCTCGCGGGCCGGCGCGTGGCCCGGCCGGAGCGGCAGTAACCATGGTTGTCTTCGAAGACCTCCAGTGTCCGCACTGTCGTGAGGCACACCTGCTCCTGGAAAAGCTCCTTGCCGATTATCCTGACATCCGGCTGGTCTTTCAGCACTATCCCCTCACCGAGGTGCACAAGTGGGCCTTCCAGGCTGCGGCCTTTGCCGAATGCGTTGCTCTCGAAGGCAACGCCGCGTTCTGGAAGTTTGTGCAGGCGGTCTTCGATCACCAGACAGAAATCACGGAAGACAACGCGCGCGCCCGGCTGGCGGCTTACGCCATGAGCGCCGGCACCGACGGCGCCAGTGTTCGCGCCTGTGCCTCGTCGGGTCCTGTCTCCGCTCGCGTCAATCAGTCGCTGGAGTTCGGCCGATCGCTCGGAGTCAGCAGCACCCCGACCCTGTTCATCAATGGCCGCAAGGTGACGCAAGTCAACGGCATCCCCTACGAGCGCCTTAAGGCCCTGGTGGAGTTTGAGATTCGACAGGGAAAACAGGGAGGGAAGTAGAACTAGTTTGCCGCCACCATGCCGCGGCCGGCACTGCGCACGATGTGTGGCGTCACCAGGATCAAGATCTGGTTTTCGGTCTTTTCCCTGGACTCATTGCTGGTAAGCTGCCCCAGCCCAGGCACCCGCGACAGGCCGGGAATCCCCCGCAGGGAGCGCTGCTCGCTCTGCGATACCACTCCCGCCAGCACCGTGGTTTCGCCGCTTGCGACGGTCGCGGCCCCCGTGTATTCCCGGTTGGAGAGCACGGGAATCCCGTTCAGCGCAACCGCACCCAGCGCCTTGATCTGCATCTCCATCTGCAGAGTCACCTCGTCTTCGCCGCGTACCAGCGGTGTGGCTTTGATGGTCAGGCCCAGGTCTTCGTAGGAAAAAGAAGGAAACGCGGTCTGGAACGTGTTGTTTTGGATTACCTGGGTCAGCGCGGGCGAATTCAGGATGGGAGCAAAGGTCGTGTTCAGGATGGGAAACCGTGACCCCACCCTGAACGTAGCCGTGGTGGCGTGCGCCACGCGTAGCGTGGCATGCTGCAGGCTGCGCAGGTTGGATTCGTTGAGTTCCACATTCACAACCGCAGGCGGAAGCGTGACTCCGGTCAGGGTAATCCCGCCGCCGAACGTGGCGAAGGGCTGAGTCAGCACGGACGCCTGCTGCGCCTGCAATTGCGCCAGCAGCGCCGCCACCGCCGTGGCGTTGGCCTGGTTGATACCGCCGGAGGCAATCAGTTGGTCCACCAGACTCTGTCCTCCCGATGCGGAGAGCAGCACCCGCCCCTCCGACGGCAGGTTGAAGATGCGGAACTGCAAGGGCAACTCGATGCCGAGGTCGCGCAACAACTTTCGGCTCACTTCCAGCACTTTTACGTCCAGCAGCACCTGAGGCCGGCCCGACACCAGATCTTCGAGAAAGAGCGTAACGGCATCCATCTGCTCCTGCGGAGCACGCACCGTCATGAGCGAACGGTCGGGATGCTGCGACAGCAGCTTCACCTCGAAGACCGTCCGCAAAACCCCCACCAGTTCGGTCATTTCCTGTGCGCTGGTCACATCCGGCAGGTAGAAGGTGCGCAACGTCATGCGCTGGTAGCGGGTGCGATTCTCCTGCGTGTCGGCAGCGACAAAAATCTCCTCTTCGGAAAGCGGCACCCAGAACGCGCGGCTCAGTCGGCAAATCAAATCGAGGGCGGTGGCAAAGTCCACCTTTTCCACCTCGAAGCGGACCGGCCGGGAAGCAAACGATTCTTCAAAACTCACGCGCAACCCAAAAGCGCGGCCCGCCGATTCAAACAGCTCGCGGGAGCCGCCCCGAAGATGAAAGTCCCGCCGTCCGCTTTGCGGATACACCTGGATCTCCCGGGACTGCTCCACAATGGTCAGCACGGAGGCGGTCTTCCCGTGATCGGGAAGCGCCGGATTGCGTCGAGCCTGCGCCCCAACCTCGTTCAATCGCTGGCGGGCAAATTGGTTATCGGGATCCAGTTCGAGTGCCTCGCGGAATTCAGCTTGCGCCTCGACGCTTCGGCCCTCGTCCAGGCGCGCCACTCCCCGTGCAATGGCCTCACGGACCGCCTGCTGGCGCGCCATCTCGCGCACCGTCACGTAGTCCAGGTTTCCCGGGTCTTGCCGGGCGGCGAGCGTGAAGGCCTCCAAGGCCTCCTGCGTGCGCCCGCTGTCCTGATGTCTTAGTCCGCGTGCAAAAGCTTGTGGCGCCGCACGGGCGTCCGCAGGCGCGGCAGCGCACGCCTGACCCTTCGCATCGGGCAGCGTGGCGGCACAAACCTCGGGCGATTGCGCGCGAGTTTCCCCCGGCATACCCAGGAGAATCGCCAGAATGGCCGCCGATAGCCGCATCAGGGAAGCATTGTACAGCGACGCCACAAAACAAGGGCGCGGATGAGGTCGGGCCGTGAGCAGGCCGTCCCTATTCGCGTAGCATGACGCGCTCGATGCTGGACGCGCGGCCGCTTGTCGGGTCGCAGTCAATCACCGCGCCGCACAGGCGCACGTCGCCGCGCGCGGGCTCGAAGCGCGAAGGCCGGCTGCTCAGGAATCTCTCCAGCACCTGTTCCTTTTGTACGCCGATCACGCTTTCGTATGGCCCGGTCATGCCCACGTCGGTCAGGTAGGCGGTGCCCTGCGGCAGCACGCGCTCGTCCGCTGTGGGGACGTGCGTGTGCGTGCCCACGACCGCCGTCACCCGCCCATCCAGGTACCATCCCATCGCGATCTTCTCAGAGGTGGCCTCGGCGTGCATATCCACCAGAACAACTTTTGCCTGCACGCCGCGCAACAGGCGGTCGGCGGTGCGGAACGGGTCGTCGTTATCCACCATGAAGACGCGCCCCTGCAGGTTGAGGACGGCGTAGGGTAGTCCCCCTCGTGTGACGCCCTCGAAGTGGCCCTTCCCGGGTGTCCCCTCGGGGTAGTTGGCGGGGCGAAGCACGCGGCGGGCGTTGCTTTGCGCGCCGTCGGCGGATTCCAGATAGGGCACGATCTCTTTCTTGTCCCAGACGTGATTGCCCGTCGTGAGGACGTCAATCCCCTGCCCGAGAAGCTCCTCGGCAATGCTGGGCGTCACCCCGAAACCTGCGGCGGCGTTTTCCGCGTTGGCGATCACCAGGTCAATGGTTCGCGTTGCGACCAGGTCCTGGAGGTGCTCGCGGACGATGTTTCGACCCGGCCGTCCAAAAATATCGCCGATAAAAAGAATGCGCATAGCTGATTGCGATGGTATCACGCGATTCTGGAGGACGTGCGCCCAGACCGCCCCTTCACCGTGCAGCGCGCGTACGCCATGGCAGGCAGGGACTTCTCGATGTTTACGGCTTCAAAGCCGCTGTTTTCAGAAACTCGTAGTTACCCGAGGTCGTGGGACGGATGCCGCCAACGCGCTGCGAGTGCACGATCACGTTGTCCAGATACCAGAGGTGAATGTAGGGAAGGTCTTCCGCCACCAGGTACTGCACCTGCGAATAGAGCAGGCGGCGTTTCTCCGGATTCACCTCGCGCCGCGCCTCGTCAATCAAGGCGTCCACCTTGGGATTGGAATAGTGGCCGCGATTGGCGCGCCGGGGCGGAACGCTGGCAGAGTGGAAGACATGCTCGAAGATGTCCGGGTCTTCGTTGCCCCCGATCCAGCGCAGGGAGTAGAGCTGGAACGCGCCGTGCACCACGTCCGAGTAAAAGGTTGCGAACTCGTAGCTGCGGATGTCCAGCGCAATCCCTACCTGGCGCAGTTGTTGTTGCAGCACCGCGGCCAGCAGCCTGGTTGACTCTTCGGTGGAGGTCTTCATGGTCAAGTGGAAGCGCACGCCATCGCGGGCTTGGTAGCCGGCATCATCCAGGATCTTCCGGGCTCGCGCCGGATCGTACTCGTAGGCGGGAACTTCGGCGCTGTAGGCCCAGTGCTCCGGGGGCAGCAGGCTGTTGGCCGAGCGCGCCAGGTCACGCCACAAGTAGTGCAGGATGGGCCGCCGGTCGATGGCGTGGGCCAGCGCGCGCCGCACCCGCACATCGGCCAGCAGCGGATCCTTCAGGTTCAGCGCCAGGTAGTTGTAAATGGTTCCGGGGGCCTGAAGCACTTCCAGCTTTCCTTCCTTGCGCAGCGCAGCCACCATGTCCGCGGTCAGGGCGTTGATGGCCACGTCGGCGCTCCCCTTGCGCAGCTCCAGCACCCGCGTAGTGGTGTCGGGCACCACGGCAAAGCGAACGCGTTCGATGTGCGGCGGTTCCCCCCAGTACTCCGGGTTGCGCTCGATGACCACTTCCTTGTCCTGAGCTTGGCTCACAAAGCGGAAGGGGCCGGAGCCCACAGGCGCGCGCCCCAGTTCCGCTCCGCTGCCGTAGGGCACAATGCCGATGGCCCCGCCAGAGAGGTTCCACAAGAGCGGAGCGTACGACTCCTTCAAGCGGAAGACGACGGTGTGTTCATCCGGTGTCTCGATGCGGCCCACAAAACGGTAAGTGCTGGCTTTGGGCGTGCGCAGATTGCCTTCCAGGATGGAATCGAACGTCCACTTCACATCGCGCGAGGTGAGCGCCCGGCCGTCGTGAAAGCGCACCCCGCGTCGCAGATGGAACACGTAGGTCTGCGAGTCGGGAATCTCCCAGCGCTCGGCCAGATGGGGCCGCAGGTCAAAGTGGTCGTCCCGTTCCAGCAGGGAGTCAAAGATCAGGTTGCCGATGCGCTCCGATTGCGCGTCGGTGCCCACGCGAGGGTCGAGGTTCGCGGGGGAGCTCTCAATCACCATGACCAGCGTTTGCGGATCCGGACGCTGGCTGCAGGAAACGGCCAGGAGCAGCAACAGCAGGGCAACCACCTTCGTCCGGCGTCGCATGATCCCATGGTAGCGGAAGTTACCGCCGGCGTTGCGCGGGCCGTGGTTAGAAGCTGACTTTTCCCAGGATTACGGCGCGCCCTGCGCCCGTCGCCGAGGGCAGGTTGGAGGGCTGGCGTTGCCAGGTCTGGTAGGCAAGCACGGCAAACGCAGCCGCCTCCTTGGCCTTGGAGGGAACACCAAAATCATCGGACAGGTGCAGTCCCAATCCCAGCGGCGTGATTTCGTCGGCCAGCATCTTCACCAGGGTGCGGTTGCGCGCACCGCCGCCGGAGAGAATGAAGTCGGAAAAGTTTCCGCGCGCTAAAACGAAACGCTGGAGAGACACAGCGATGGAGCGCGCGGTCAGTACGGTTGCCGTCGCCACGATGTCTTCTTTCCGCGCTCCACGGCACAGGCGGAGAAATTGCCGCAGGAACTCGCTTCCAAATTCCTCCCGGCCGGCCGACTTCGGCGGCCGCCTGGGGAAGAAGGGAGAGCGAAGAAGCGCTGCCACCACGTTCTCCCTTGCCGCGCCGCGCGCGGCCACCCGGCCGTCGCGATCCATGGTGCGACCATAAAGCCTCTCCATCACGGCATCGACCACCATGTTGCCCGGGCCGGTGTCAAAAGCCAGCACCTTCTCCGGTGCTGCCGCCGCCGGGATGGCGGTGAGGTTCGCAATGCCGCCGATATTCTGCAGGATGCGGCCGCGGCTGCGGTGCCGATAGACGAGATAATCAAAAAACGGAACCAACGGGGCGCCCGTTCCCCCAGCGCCCATGTCGGCGGGGCGGAAGTCCGAGATCACAGGCACACCTACGCGCGCCGCGAGGATCGCCGCCTCGCCCGTCTGCCAGGTGGCGGAAACCGCTTGTCCCAGAAACCGGGAAGGCTCGCCCTGGTGGTAAAGCGTTTGCCCGTGGCAGCCTACGAGCCGTACCTTTCGCCGGAAGCGCTTCGCGGTCGAGAGAACCGCTTCGGCATAGAGCTCTCCCAGCAGGAAGTTCAGGCGCGCCAGGTCGGCCACCGCAATTTGCGACGCATTGGCCGCCGCCAGCACCTGCCTGCGCACGGCGGCAGGATAGGCAAAGGCGGCGTGGCCCAGAAAACGCACGCGCGTGGTGAACCCTCTTCCCGTCAGACGCACCAGCGCCACGTCAATCCCGTCCGCGGAGGTCCCGCTCATCACCCCGGCGACAATCACGCGCGCTCCTCGTTTCCGGAGAAGTGAAGGTGCGGTCCTGAGCTGATGAGGTTGCTTCTCATCGTCTCGCTGAGGCCTTGGCCACCTGCGTGTGGAACTTGCGCATGGCGGTGCGCAGGCGAGCGATGCGGGTCTGGGTGGGTTCGGGGGCCATGCCCAACCGGGCCCGTGCCCTCTTCTTGAATGTCAGAATACCTTCGATGGCTTCCGCCACTCGGAGTGCAAAACGCGGGTTGCGCTCCGCTTCCCGTACCAGCGCCTCGTAGGCGCGCGCCACCAGGTCCTCGCGGCGGCAAACCAGAAGAAGGTCGGCGCCGGCGCGAATACTTTCTACGGCCAGATGTTCGATGGGCCCCGCGGCCTGCGCTCCGCCCATTTCCAGATCGTCGCTCAGCACCAGACCCTGAAACCCCACTTTCTTCCGCAATACGCTTCCCATCCAGCGACGCGAAAGGCTGGCCGGGGTGCGGCCGCTGCCAAACGCCGGATAGGAAGCGTGCGCCACCATCACCATGGGCAACTCGCGTCGTAGCTTCCGGTAGGGAAGCAAGTCCTCTTCCCAAAGCCGAGGCCAGGACTTGCGCACCACCGGCAGGCGGACGTGAGAGTCGTGGCCGGCGCTGCCCAGGCCGGGAAAGTGCTTGCCGCATCCCAGCACC
>CAYRII010000015.1:0-20311 GCA_964424245.1 uncultured Terriglobales bacterium
GCTGACCATCACTACTGAGAATGGCGAACTGGACGAGGAATACGCGCGCGGTCATGCGGAAGTCGAACCCGGAGCTTACGTGAGATTGACCGTCAGTGACACCGGCATGGGGATGCCGCTCGAGGTCCAGGCGCGGATCTTCGAGCCCTTTTTCACAACCAAGGAGGAAGGCAGGGGTACAGGCCTGGGTCTCTCCACGGTGTATGGGATCGTGAAACAGAGCGGTGGCCACATCTGGGTCTACAGTGAGGTGGGGAAGGGCACAACCTTCAAGGTCTACCTGCCGCGTGTAGTGGCGGAAACCACTGCTGCACGGACGACAAGCGCCCCTGCCAATGCCGGTCGAGGAACAGAGACGATCCTGCTGGCCGAGGATGCCGAGGACCTGCGCGAACTAGCGGGAGAATTCCTGGAGAGTAGCGGCTACACGGTGCTGAAGGCAGCGAATGGGGCCGAAGCCTTGAAAATTGCCGAGCAGTACTCGGGGCCAATCCATGTGCTTGTGACCGACGTCATCATGCCAAGGATGAGCGGGCCCGAACTGGCGACCCAGCTTGTCCAACGAAGGGCAAACTTGAAAGTCATCTATGCTTCCGGCTACACAGCCGGCGAGATTAACCATCATGGCGTACTGGATGCGTCGGTTGTGCTTGTGGAAAAGCCTTACACCAGGGTGGGGCTCACCCGCAAAATCCGTGAGATGCTAGATGGCAAAGGTGTTTGATTCCACTTAGTCTGTGCCCTCGGCTCCGTTTTCCCACAGCAATGACAGCAGGAGATGGAGGCGTGGATACAGTGCTACCAAAAGGGCAGCCATCGAGCTGTAGATGATTTTGTAGCTGTCGTTGCACCCCTGAACCCACAAACTTCAACAGCTTTCAACGAGTTGACCGCAACTATTTCAATCAAAAGCAGCGAGAGTCCTCAAGATTCCATAGATTTCACAAAGGTCATCGAACGTGGTTCGGGACCAGGGGGTCGGAGGTTCAAATCGCAAATTCCGCCAGCGGGGCATCGTAATGTGAGAAGTCTCATTTACGCTGGGCTAGTTTTCGGGGGGCAGGTCAATGAGGCTCTGCAAATGCAGTGAGATTTACTCACAACCAAGTCATTCTTACTGCAACACAGTGCCGCTCCCCCTGGCACACCTGAGGGTGCCGGAGTGTCGAAGCCATTCCTTTTCGGCGCAGTAATGCCTTCCTGCGCCACGCACATTTGACGCCGCGTGGGTTAAACGCCTTTCAGGCTGATTCCACACAGAGAAGGCTGATTAAGGGCGGACACTTCGGGCATACCACAGACGGGCTTGGCGGAAGCGTGGGCGGGACGAACCCCATGACCGCCGGTTTTGAAGACCGATGTGCTGACGAAGTCGAGAATTTTGGACACAATTTGGTCACAGTTTACCCGCTGGGGTGCATACGGTTTTTCGTAAGCCTTTGAAAAATCTGGTGGCGGCGGGCAGACTCGAACTGCCGACCTAGGGATTATGAGACCCTCGCTCTAACCATCTGAGCTACGCCGCCATTGGAACGTGCTGAACGAACACCGGAAGAGGAGGCTGGCGCGCTCGCGACCAGCCTGAAATTGATTCTAAGAGCGCTTTGCAAACAGTGTCAAACCGGGGCCGCATGGGCTACTCTAGTCGGCACCAGACATGTTGCGCGCCGTCGCCGTCATTCCCGCCCGTGTTGCATCCACGCGCCTGCCGCGCAAAATGTTGCGCCAGATCGCCGGCCGTCCGCTTTTGGCGCACGTCTATGACGCCGTGCGCGCCTCGTCGCGGCTCGAAGACGTGATCGTGGCCACCGACGCGGAAGAAATCCTGGCGCTCTGCCAAACCCACGGCTGGCACGGCTGCATGACATCGTCCGCGCACCGCTCGGGCACGGAGCGCGTGCGCGAAGTGGCCGCGTCTATCGCCGCCGACGTCTATGTGAACGTGCAGGGCGACGAGCCGCTGGTGCGGCCCGAGCACATTGCTACGCTGCTCGATGGCATGGAGCGGCCGGGCGTTGAAGTTGCCACCCTGATGTTTCCCGCCACGCCCGCGGAGATGGCCAATCCCAACGTGGTGAAGGTGGTCACGGACGTGGAAGGCCGCGCGCTTTACTTTTCCCGGGCGCCGTTGCCCTTTGACCGCGATGCTGCGGGCGACCGGCGCGGCAACAAGCACATCGGCCTCTACGCCTACGGTAAAGCTGCGCTCGACCGCTTCTGCTCGCTGCCCGAATCCTCCCTCGAGCGCGCGGAACGCCTGGAGCAATTGCGCTTCCTGGAAAACGGCATTTCCATCCAGGTCTTCGAGACTTCCTTCGACACCATCGGCGTGGATACGGAAGAAGACCTGCGGCGCGTGGAAGAGTTGCTGGCGAAACAGCGGTAGGCAGCGGTTCGTTCCGCGGTTGACACAACCAGCTCTAAGCAAACCCAGCGTTATCCCTGTGCATCTGCGGCCATCCGCTGTCCCTGAGCGCGGGCAAATTCTTCCGCGGCGGCCACGCGCCGCGAGATGGCCGGATGGGAATGGAAGAACCACTCCACGAAGCGCGAGGGCGTGCGCTCGGCGAGGTTCTGCGCGCCCAGCTTGTTGAGCGCGGAGACGTAGGGCTCGACCGAGGGGATGGCGGCAAAGCAGTAGCGGTCCGCCTGGCGCTCGTTGAAGCGCGACCAGGCGTTCATGGCGGGCAGAAGCAGGAAGGAAAGCACGGTTGAAACCAGCGCCAGCAGCGGCAGGTTGGCGAAATCGGCGAGCGAAACGAACATGTGGCGCTGCTCGATGGCGTAGCTGAGCACCTGGTGCGCGGCCCAGAAGCCGCACAGCGTAATGCCGGCCTGCACGGCGATGCCCTTGCGGATGTGGCCGTGCACGTGGTGTCCAAGCTCGTGCGCCAGCACCGCCTCAATTTCATCGTGCGAGTAGTTCTCGAGCAGGGTATCGGCCAGCAGGATGCGCCGCGTGGCGCCCAGTCCGGTGAGGGCGGCGTTGGCCTTCTTGCTTTTTTCCGAAAGCTTCCATTCGTAAACGCCGCGCACGCGCGTCCCCGCCTGCTGGCTCAGGCGCACCAGGCGCTCCTTCAGCTCCTCGTCGGCCAGCGGCGCGAACTTGTAGAACAGGGGAAAAAGCACCACGGGCGCGATCTGCGCGAAGAAGACGTAGAGCAGCATGAACACCATCCACGCCAGGAACCACCAATAAGGCGGCGAAAAGCGGATGGCGGCGTAGATGAGCTCCACCACAATGGTGGCCAGCACCACGCTCACCAGGAATCCCTTGACCTGGTCCTTGGCCCAGGAGCGCAACTTCTGGTTGGAGAGCTGGTAGCGATGCTCCAGGCGGAAGCCGTAATAGTCCAGGCCCAGGCCCGCGAACTTGGCTAGAAGTGCGAGCATGAGCACGTAGTAGAAGACGGCCATGGCGTAACCCTGGCCGGCAGCGTTGTAGGCCACATCGCGCAGCGCGCCCGTCCATCCCGTGGCCAAAAGCAGCACCAGCACGGCGAATCCCAGGACCAGGTCGGCCATGCTCAGGCGGCGGCGCAGGCGGTTGTAGCGCCGGGCCTCGGGAGTGTCAACCGGACGTGGGGAGGCGGGAATCATCCGTTGAAACACTGATTATAAGAGAGAAGCACAGCGAATCGGGCGGTCAGAGGCCGGGGCGGGATGAATGAGGGGTTTTTCCAGCACCCACACGACGACAAACTCAGAGCAGGCGGCGGGCTTTCTTCTGTTCCAGGTGTTGCACCACCCTGCTTACATCCTGGGAGCGCCCGCGCGTGGTGACCAGCAGGGCGTCCGGCGTTTCGACGACCACGAGGTCACGCACTCCCAGGGCGGCGACGAACTTGCCGGGCGCAAAGACGTAGTTGCCGGAGGCGTCGAGGGTGAAGCGACCGGCGGCGTCCACGACGTTGCGGGCGCCGTCGGCGCGCCGCGCCGCCACTTGGTGTTCATAGAGCGCGGCCCAGGAGCCGAGATCGTTCCAGCCGAAGTCGGCGGGCAGGCAGACGAGGCCGGAGGCGGATTCGCCCAGCGCCGACTGCGGCTCGAGCACGGCGTAATCCACGCTGATGGCCTGGCAGCGGGGATAGAGACGGCGGAACACGCCTTCAAAGCGGCGCGTGCCCCAGGCGGCGGCAATCTCCTCCAGCAGCGCGGCCGTCCTGGGCAGATGGCGATGCAGCGCCTGCGCCAGGGTCTGGGCGCGCCACAGGAACATGCCGCTGTTCCACAGATACTTGCGCGAGCGCAGAAAGCGCCACGCCTTCTGCGGCCCGGGTTTTTCCGTGAAGCGCCGCACACGCAGCAGGCCGCGCGCGCTTTTGCGGCCCGTCTCGATGTAGCCGTAGCCCGTCTCCGGCCGCGTGGGGCGAATGCCCATCACCACCAGGTTTGCGCCTACGGCCGCAAGGCTGGCAGCTTTTTGCACGGCGCGGCGAAAGTTTTTCTCGTCGCCGATCATGTGATCGGCGGGAAAGATGCCCATCACCGCTTCCGGATCGCGGCGCAGCAGGAGAAACGCGGCCAGTCCGGCGGCGGGAGCGGTGTTGCGGCCGGAGGGCTCGGCCAGAATCTGCCGCGGCGCCAGCGCCGGCAACTGGCGCGCAATGGCGGGACGCAGAGCGCCGTTGGTGATCACCCAGAAGTTCTTCGCCGGGGCCAGGGATTCGAGGCGTATCACCGTCTGCTGGATCATGGTGCGGCGGCCTTCCAGCGCCAGCACCTGCTTGGCGGCGCGCGTGCGGCTGCGCGGCCAGAAGCGCGTGCCGCGCCCTCCGGCGACGATCACGGGATAGAAGTGCTTTTTCATTACGACTGCATCTCCCCCGGCGGCACCGGCAGCGTGGCCCTGAGGCAACGCAACTCCCATTGCGGCTTCAGTTGAAATGCCGGGAGACTCGCGGGCACGACCACCGCCTCGCCGCGGGCAAAGCTTACCGGCTGCCGGCCTGTGCTTTCCACCACGCCGCAGCCTTCCAGCGCAACCAGCAACTGCGCGGAGCCGGTTGCGTTCGGCACTTCTCGCTCCTCCGCGAGCGCGCACTCTTCCACTACGAAGTGAGGCGCGGTGAGCAACGTGCGGCCCTGCGCCGAGTCCAGCGACCGTACTTTGCCCGCCTCGTGGCTCGCTTTCATCGCCGCCAGCCCCGCCTCCAGATGCAGCTCACGCGGGCGCCCGTAATCATACAGGCGATAGGTGATGTCGGAGTTCTGCTGCGTCTCCAGCAGGATGGAGCCGGGACCGATGGAGTGGAGCGTGCCCGCCGGGTTGTAAATCATCTCCCCGGGACGGATGGAAATCCAGTTGAGCAACTGGTCGGCGCGCTCGCCGCGGCGCGCGGCAGCTTCGAATTCGGAGCGCGTGGCGCCCGGCTTCAGGCCCAGCGCCACCTGCGCGTCCAGTTCCGCTGCCAGCACGTACCAGCATTCGCTCTTGCCGCAGGGAAGCCCGGCGCGGCGGGCGTCCTCGTCCGTGGGATGCACCTGCACGGAAAGCTTCTGGCGCGGAAAAAGAAACTTGAGCAGCAGCGGAAAGCGATGGCCTTCCGGGGCGGCTTCGCCCACCAGGTCGCGCCCGTATTGTTTGCACAAATCAGCGAGAGTTTGCCCGGCCAGCGGGCCGTTGGCCACGCGGCACTCGTCTCCGGTGAGCCAGACCTCGCCAATCGGCTCCCCTTCCACCTTGTAGTTGGGGTAAAGCGGCGCCAGGTCGCGCGCGCCCCAGGGCCGCTCGCGGAAGTCGGGCAGCAGCAGCAATGGGTAAAGGTCGGACATGGAACGAAGCTGCGGATCAGCGCGGACGCGCGCCGCTCATCCCTTCGCGCGTCCTTTGTGCCCTTGGTGGTGCAAGCCTCACAGCGCGGCCAGAAACTTTCTCATGCGCTCCAGGCCTTTGTCGAGTTCGGCGGCGGAGGTGGCGTAGGAGACGCGGATGTGGTCGCGGGTGCCGAAGCCCTCGCCGGGAACGGTGACCACACCCGCCTCATGCAGCAGCCGCGTTGCCAGGTCCGCCGCCGAGCGCACGCCGCCGCGCCCGAAGATGGCGGAGACGTTGGGGTAGGCGTAGAACGCTCCCTCGGGTTGGACGCAGGTGACGCCGGGAAGAGCGCGCAGTCCCGCCACCACCTGATCGCGCAGCCGGATGTAGTCCGCCACCATCTCCGCCACGCACTCCTGCGGCCCGCTGAGCGCACCCACCGCCGCTTTCTGCACCACCGACGTCGCGTTGGACGTGGACTGGCTCTGCAGTTTCTGCATCGCGGTAATGATGGGCGCAGGCGCCAGCGCGTAGCCCAGCCGCCAGCCCGTCATGGCGTAGGTTTTGGAGAGCGAGCCGATGATCACCAGGTGCTCGCGCGCGTGCGTCAGCGAGCCGGCGGAGAAAAGGTTTCCCGTGAAATTCAAGTAGACGTAGCACTCGTCGGCGATCACGTAAATGCCGCGGCGGTGGGCCAGGTCCACCACGGCGCGCATGTCCTCGGCGCTCATCACCGCGCCCGAGGGGTTCGAGGGCGAGTTGAGGATAATGGCCTTGGTGCGCGGCGTGAGCGCGCGCTCCAGCATCGCGACCGTCAACTGGAATCCGGCAGCCTCGTCGCACTCCACGTAAACGCAGCGCCCGCCCGCGTACTCCACGATGTCTTTGAAGGAAACCCAGTAGGGCACGGGCACAATCACGTCGTCGCCGTGGTCTACCAGCACCTGCACGGCGTTGAACAGCGCGTGCTTGCCGCCGGTGGAGGCGATGGTCTCCTTGGGTTCATACGCCGAGCCGAAATCTTCCCCATGGCGGCGCACAATGGCCTGGCGCAGTTCGTCGGTGCCCGCCACGGGCGTGTACTTGGTGAAGTCGGCGCGGATGGCGGCCACTGCCGCTTCCTTGATGTGCTGGGGCGTAGAGAAGTGCGGCTCGCCGGCGCCGAAATCCACCAGGTCTCGTCCCGCGGCGCGCAGCTTGGCTGCCTCGTTCACCGCCGCAAGCGTGGCCGAAATCTGGATGCGGTTGATGCGCTGCGTCAGCGGACTGGCGTTTACCTCCGGCGTGGCTGCCATCTCCGGGCCTCCTATTTCTTCTTCGCTGTCTTTGCGCGCTTGGCCTTGCCGTTCACCTTGCTGTGCAGGCGTTGCTCCACCATCTTGGGCACCAGCCCGCGCACCGAGCCGCCCGCGTGAAACACCTCTTTTACCAGGCGCGAGCTCAGGTAGGAATAGGCCTCCGCCGGCATCATGAACACAGTTTCCAACCGCGGGTCGAGCTTGCGGTTCATCAAGGCCATCTGCAGTTCGTACTCGTAGTCGCTGATGGCTCGGATGCCGCGCAGCACGGCGTGCGCGCGCTTGCGCCGCGCGTAATCCACCAGCAGGCCGGAAAAGCTTTCCACGCGCACGTTGCCAAAGCGCTGCGTCATCGATTCCAGCATCTCTTTGCGCTCCGCCAGCGAAAACAGCGGGGCCTTTTCCGGGTTTCGCAGGACGGCGACGATCAGTTGGTCGAAGATCTTGCTGCCGCGCTCGATCAGGTCGAGATGCCCGTTGGTCAGCGGGTCGAAAGATCCAGGGTAGATGGCGATGACTTTTTTCACGGGCTCGGGCGCGGCTCCACCGCTGACCGGATTCTAGCAGGGGAACAGTTTCGAGTTTCAAGTTTCAAGTGCCAGCTTCGAGGCAGGAGCAGCTCTCCACCGGAAACTTGAAACTGGGAACTGGAAACCTATTTCTGCTCCCACGCGAAGGGCAGGCTCATCACCATCAGGAGCAATGCAGGCAGGAAGACGCCGGGAAAATCCGCCGCCCAATGCTCGTGGCCGAGCCGGCCTGCGATCATGTCCCAGACGTGCAAGAGGGCGTGGCCCGCGAAGAACGCAGTGACGGCGAGGTGCAAACCGTACGTAAATCCGCGGGCCAATCCTGCCGCGATCGCCGTGCCCACTACCAGGTAGCAGATGCCGTAGTCGCGTACCAGATGCTGGTTGAGCGGGCCGGTGTCGGTCGCGCCAGGGATTGTCGCAAACCAATGCGCGGGCGCCGCCAGCATCCACAGGCCGTTAACCACGGAGCCGGCGCCGAGGACGGCGTACACAAAACGGGTCCAGGGGCGCGGAGTCACGGGCGCCCTATCTTCTTGCCGCCTTCGCCGCCTCCACCGCTACCGGCCCTGCGGCGGCCTGCGGCTTTTCGCCCAGGCCCAGTACCTGGCGCACGTCGGTCTCGATCTTGGCCAGGATGTCGCGGTTTTCCTTGAGGAAGTTCTTGGAGTTCTCGCGCCCCTGCCCGATGCGCTCGCCTTGGTAGCTGAACCAGGCGCCGGATTTCTCCACGATGTTGTGCGTCACGCCCAGGTCGAGCACGTCGCCCTCGCGCGAGATGCCTTCCCCGTACATGATGTCGAACTCGGCGTCGCGGAAGGGCGCGGCCACCTTGTTCTTCACCACCTTCACCTTGGTACGCGAGCCCACCACCGCGTCGCCCTCTTTGATGGCGGCGATGCGGCGGATGTCAATGCGCACCGAAGAGTAAAACTTCAGCGCGCGCCCGCCGGTGGTGGTTTCCGGGTTGCCGAACATCACGCCGATCTTCTCCCGGATCTGGTTGATGAAGATGAAGCACGTCCGCGACTTCGCCACGATGGCGGTCAGCTTGCGCAGCGCCTGCGACATCAGGCGCGCGTGCAGGCCCATGTGGCTGTCGCCCATCTCGCCGTCGAGCTCGGCCTTGGGCACCAGCGCCGCCACCGAGTCCACCACCAGCACGTCCACCGCGCCCGAGCGCACCAGCGCCTCGGCGATTTCCAGCGCCTGCTCGCCGTAGTCCGGCTGCGAGACCAGCAGGTTGTCCACATCCACGCCCAGCTTTTTGGCGTAGCCGGGATCGAGGGCGTGTTCGGCGTCCACGAAGGCGGCCATGCCGCCGGTCTTCTGCGCCTGGGCGATGACTTGCAATGCGATGGTGGTCTTGCCCGAGGACTCCGGGCCGAAGATCTCGACCACCCGTCCGCGGGGAAAGCCGCCCACGCCCAGCGCGGCGTCGAACGAAAGGGCCCCCGTGGGGATCACCGCAATGGGAACGATGGCTTCCTTCATTCCCAGGCGCATGATCGAGCCCTTGCCAAACTGCTTCTCAATCTGCGCCATTGCCAGGTCAATCACTTTGCTGCGGTCATCTGCCATGATGGCTGTCTCCTTAAATGTTGGCTCTCGGCCTTGGCTTCATGCCGGCCGGCAATGCCCACCCGACCATAGCGGAAAAACCGGTCTTGCGGACCCGCCGCTTGCCTTTGTTCCGCAATCGGAACAAACCGGCATTTCCTGAGCTTTCAGCCTTGAAGTCCTTATCTTTCAAGCCCTGGCGCATTATACACACGAAGCCACACCTAGGGCGAATAAAAAGCGAAGTCACCTTTTCAGTAAATCCACCGGCTCTCGGACGTCCGTCACGCGAAAATACTTCCCCAGCGCGGGATACTTGCGGGCCACGGCGCGGTACATCTCCCAGGCCACGTTGCGGTAGGAGAAGTGGCCGGCGGGCGTGGTGCGCAGTTCGGCGATGTAAAGCGCTTCGGCGAAGTCCATTTTGAACAGGCACCTCTTGCGGAAGGCCAGCGGGATAACGTACTGCGCATTCTCCGCCGCCTCCGCGCCTCCGCACGCCGCCAGTTTCTGCGCCGCTTCTGCCGCGCGGCGCATCGAGCCCTCGTAGCGCGCGCGCAACCCGGCGCGGGCGATGTCCTCCGGCACCTCGGCGCCGTGCGCCGTGGTGAAATCCTGCTCAATCTGGATGCAGCGGCGGTGGCGATGCAGGTCGCGAAAGCCGCCGATATCCATCAGGATGTCGAAGCGAAACCTTTGCCCGGCGCAGAATTCGCGCGCCAGCTCGTCGTGCTTGCCGCGATGCTTCGTGCCCAGATCAATGATCTCCTGGCGCCGTTCCGCGCTCAGCACCTCCACCTGCTTGCGCACCTGGCGGTAAGGATGCCGGCAGTGGGCATAGAGAAGCGTTGCCGCCAGCTCGATCTCCAGGGGATCGTCCTCCAGCATCTCCACCGCGTTCACGCGCGCGATTTCCACTCCCTGCATGACTTCGGCCGCGGCCTGGCGCAGTTCGCGCCGCGTCTCCACCTGATAGGGATTGGCCTCCGCATACTTCACCAGCGTGGGAGCGGCGCGCACTTCTTTGAGCAGTTCCTCGGCGGCGCGCTTGCCCAGCGCCGGATCGGCGGCGCGAATCTCCTCCACCAGCCGGCCCAGCGCTGCGTGATTGGCGTTGTAGGCGGGCGCGCGCGCGGCCTGCTTCAGCCGCCCGCCCAGCTCGCGCACCTCGGCGTGGGTGTGGGAGAGCAGGCGCGCGATCTGCGTTTCCAGAGTGCGCGCGTTCACAATCTGCCCCAGCGAGGTGTTGGTGGCCAGCGGCAGGAAGTAGCGCGAGAGATCGAACGCGCGGGCGCGCAGCGTGCGCTCGTAGGCCTCAGGCTTCATCTCTCCGGGGCGCGGCGTGCGCTCTTCCAGATACCGCCACATGCCCTCGGAAAACTGCTCGTACTCCTGGAAGAGGAACGCCACAGTCTCGCCGTAGAGCGTTTCCGCTTCCGCGTCGCCCGAGAAATCGGGCGTGTAGAAGCCGCTCTTCTTGAAGTCCTGGTAGCGCGTGGAGCGCTCCTGGCCGTCCCAGCGCTGCTCGTCGGCCGCGGCGATGGCCGCCAGGATGGAAAGCCGCTCGATGGCCAGCGCCACGTGCGCCAGGTCGGCGATGGAGCGGTGGCCGTACTGGAAGTAAAACGTGTTGAGAAACTTCTCCGCCTTCTGCTCGTTGATTTCCTTGAGCGCGTCCTTCATGGAAAGCGCCGAGCGCGAGTACTTAGCCATGGCATAGGCCTGCACTTCGGGCTCCACGCCGTGCACGGCAAACACCTCAACCACCGGGGCGGGCCGCGACGCGGGCTCTTGGGCTTCTGCAGCGGGAGGAGTTTTGGTCTCAGGCATGCGGAAAACTCATGGTACTGCCGCGCTGCGCAGGCTGGCAAACCGGCCCCGGGAAGCGCGCGCCGGGGCCGCCTCGGGCCGGCAAGAAAAGGCTTGACAAGTGACAGTGTTGATAGTATTTTCAGTACGTACAGAAATAACTGGTGGTGGCACATGCCGCTTCTCACTCCGGTCACCGAAAAGTTCGTCCTCCACTGGGGCGAAATGGGCACGCGCTGGGGCATCAACCGCACCGTGGCCCAGGTGCACGCCCTGCTCTATGTTTCGCCGCGCCCCCTGCACGCCGAAGAAATCACCGAGGCGCTCTCCGTTTCCCGATCCAACATTTCCACCAGCCTGCGCGAGCTGCAGGCCTGGGGCATCGTCAAGGTGGTGCACGTGCTCGGCGACCGGCGCGACCACTTCGAATCCATGAAGGACGTTTGGGAGATGTTTCAGATCATCCTCGACGAGCGCAAGCGCCGCGAAATCGACCCCACGCTGGACATCCTGCGCCAGTGCGTGGCCCAGGCCGAAAGCGCCGGCGCCACGGAGGCGCACACGCGCAAACGCCTCGAAGACATGCTGGACTTCGTCGAAACCATCACCAACTGGTACGGCCAGTTGCGCCGGCTGCCCTCGGCGGCCATGGTGAAGTTTCTGAAGGCCGGCGGCAGCGCCAAAAAGCTGCTCGCCATTGCCCGCTGACGGGCGCACAATGGAAGGGACTTATGGCTTCCAGCGCGATTCAACCCACGATTAGCGAATACCACTTCCCTGCCGGATGGGTGGTGTACGACGGCGAGTGCGATCTCTGCAAGCGCCTGGCGCGGCGCTATCGCGCTGTCCTCGAGCGGCACGACTACGTCCTCGTTCCCTTGCAGGCGCCCTGGATGGCGGCGCGGCTGCACATCTCTTACGGCATCGCTCCCGAAAAAATGCTGGACGAGATGCGCGTCCTCACCGGAGACGGCCGGGCGCTGGCCGGTGCCGACGCCGTGCTGCACCTGGCGCGCTTCGTGTGGTGGGCGCGGCCCTTCACTCTTTGGGCGCGCATTCCGGGAGTGCGCCCGCTCCTGCGCGCCGCCTACCGCCTGGTGGCCCGCCACCGCCACTGCGCCTCGCTTCTGGCGCACGGCGCGCTCAAGCCCTCCTGCGCCGTCGACGTTCACCCGGCGGAAAAATCGCATACCGCCTGACGTGGATTCCGTCTTGCAGTCGGTGGCGCATCGTCCCTGGCCGCTGCCTCAAGGACCCTGGGTCATCCAGTTCACCTGGCAGGACTTGTTGTTCGCCCACTGGCCGGTGGAAGCAGAAGCGCTGCGCGCGCTCGTGCCCGCGCCCCTCGAACTGGACCTCTTTGACGCGCGCGCCTGGGTGGGCGTGATCCCCTTTCGCATGAGCGGAGTGCGGCTGCGCGGGCTGCCCGCCGTGCCCGGCCTTGCCCATTTCCCCGAAGTTAACGTGCGCACCTACGTACGCCAGGGCGGGCGCGCCGGGGTCTATTTTTTCAGCCTGGATGCCGCCAGTTGGACGGCCTGCCGTGCGGCGCGTCTCTGGTATCGCCTGCCGTATTTCCACGCGCGCATGCAAGTGGAAGCAGAAGGTGAAGCCACAACCTACCAGTCCATCCGCCGCGAGGGCCCGCGCCCGGCAGAGTTCCACGCGCGCTACCAGCCCATCTCCGCGCCCAGCCGGGCGGCGCCGGGAACGCTCGCGCACTGGCTGACCGAGCGCTACTGCCTGTTTGCCGTGGATGCGCGCGGCCGCGTCCACCGCGCCGACATCCATCATGCTCCCTGGCCCCTGTCCGAGGCCGAAGCAGAAATCGCGCGCAACACCCTGGCCGCGGCCGCCGGAGTTCGCCTGCCGCAGCAGCCGCCGCTCTTGCACTTTGCCCGGCGTCTGGACGTGCTGGTGTGGCCGCCTCAGCGAATTCCTTGCAAAGGAAAACTCGGGAGCGTTTCCCTTGCAGTTTCCTTCGCGCTTCAGGCCAGTTCCGGCGCGGCGGCGCCCAGCAACTGCAGGTAGAGCAGGAGGTAGCGTTTGACGTTCGAGGTCATGAGGAAATTTTCCCGCACATGCTCGCGGCCGTTGCGGCCGAGCTGCGCGGCGAACTCGGGATGGGTGAGCAGGTAGCGGATTTGGAACGCGCAGCCCTCCACCGAGTGCACCAGCATGCCCGTCAGCTTGTGGATGACCTGCACGGGAATGCCTCCGACGGCGCCGGCGATTACGGGCTTGCCCTTCCACAGCCCCTCTGCCACAGTGAGCCCGAAGCCCTCGCGCAGCGACTTCTGAATGATGATGGTGGAGGCGCTCTGCAGGGCGTTGATTTCGAAGGCCGACCACGGCGGCAGGTCGAGGATGAAGACATCGGGGTCGCCCGCAGCCTCCGTTTGCGCTTCCGCTAGCACGGCCGCGCCTTCCGGGTCGTCGCTGGCGCCGCCGCCCGCCAGCACCAGTTGGCAGTCCACGTAACGCTTCACCATCTTGTAGGCGCGGATCACGCCCACCGGGTCCTTCAGGCGATCGAAGCGTGAAACCTGCGTCAGGATGGGCCGCGAGCGATCGATGCCGAAGGCATCGCAGACATCCTGAACACTGCTTTCCTCAAGCTTCTTGTTCTTTTCGGACAAGGGATCAATGCAGGGATAAAAGAGGTACTGGGGGATGCTCAGCCTGCGGCTGAACGCCGGGGAAGAAAAGATCGCGGTGTCGTACTCCTCCACCAGCGGGCGCAGCAGTCCCCAGACGCCGGGGTGAGGATTGGAGAGGTCGATGTGGCAGCGCCACACCCATTTGCCGTGATCGGGCTGGCGCGAGTGGATGAGCCCGGCGGGTTGGGGATCGTGGATGACCACCACGTCTTCGCCAAATGCCATGCGCTGGCGGTTCTGCTCGTTGTAGCGCAGGAAGATCTCCTGGGCATCGCCGGTCAGGTCGTAGGGAGCGCCATGCAGGGCGTTGTGAAACGCCTTGGTGACCTCGAAAAAGTCCTGGCCGCCGGTAATCACCTCCCAGCGGTGCTGGATTTCGAGCTCGTTCATCAGCGGAATCAGCCGGTTCAGGATCTCGGCCACGCCGCCGCCGACTGCGGTGGAGTTCACCATCTTCACGCGGCGGCCGCGCAGCCGGTCGGCCAGAAAGCGCAGCTGGTCAATCTCCTGCCGGCCGACGATGGGCGCGTAGTCGTCCAATTGCGCCATAGGCAGCGGCGCAGGGGGCTCGAGGCGCGGATAGCGGCGGCGCTCCGCCGGGGGCGACTCGACGCCGGCCACGGCCGCCACAGGAGCGGCGGACGCCGGCGCTGGCGCTGCGGGCTTCACTTTGCTGCGCGTCTTGGTGGACGCGGAGCGCGGCGCTTTCGCCGCGGGCGGGTTTTTCTTCCGCGGACTCATGCGCGCCCCCGGTTGCCGTCCTGGTCGCGCAGGACGGCGATCATCTTGCGTCGCACGTCCTCCAGCGTCAGCGTGTAGATGTCAATGCGATCGAAGCGCTCGGCCATCGCGGGCAAATCGAGCGAGTCCCGCAGCCAGTAGGAAAAGTCGTTGGAGTTCAGCTTCAGCCGCAGGCGCGCGTCGATGAAGTGGTAGTGGATGGAGGCGCGCGGCACCTGGGAAAGACCCTCGGCGAACTCGTCCAGCGTCCGCGCGCTGATTCCCGTGGGCATCACGTACAGCTCCGAAGCGCAAAAGTAGAAGGGCTCAAAGGAGCGGCGCTCGCGGGCCTGAGGGTTGCTCTGCAAATGCTCTTCCAGCGTTTCGATAACGCGCTCGCGCAAGTCGGCGATGGAGGTGAAGTCGCGCACATCCACGGCCGTGAGGTGCTCGGCCAGGGCGGCCTCATTGCACGCGGCCAGGGCCCACTGCGCGAAGTCGTTGGACAGGCCTTCCTTTAGAAAATGATGTTCCTGTAGGGTCTGGAAGGTGTGCTCGAAGATGGATCCCTCCGAGCAGGTGCGCACGTGCTCCAACAGTTCGCCCAGCGTGTCCGCCCGGGCTTCGCCAATGCGAATCAGGTGCGCCGCCGATTGAAAGTCGAACGGAGAACGCGCCGGATTGTGGTTCGTGGAGGGCATAGAATCAAAAACGGGCCGTCGGCCCAAAAACGAGGTTAACCTCTATATAATACTATATCTTAGCTGCTTGGGGGTGAGTTAACTTGCTTTCGGGTTGGGATAGGCTGGCCGGGCCTTCCTCCGACCGGCTGGTACCCCCGGCTCAGCAACCGGCAAGAGGAAGCCGCCACCCGAGGATCAGAAGCCGAATCGCTCGCTTGTGAATAGGTATCAGGCCACGAAACAGACCATGAAGATCCTGCGAGAGGGAAAAAATCCGGAAGACTTTTACCGCCACGTTGCTCAGGCACGCCGGCGCGTGTTGCTGCTCGACTACGACGGCACGCTGGCGCCCTTCCGCGCGGAACGTGACCGCGCCCTGCCCTATCCCGGAGTTCGCGAGGCGTTGCAGAAGATCGGCGACGACCGGCGCACGCGCCTGGTGATTGTGAGCGGGCGCGCTGTGGACGATCTGCTTCCCCTGCTTGGCCTGGAGAACCCACCGGAGGTTTGGGGGTCGCACGGCCTGGAGCACAGAAAACCGGACGGCACCGCGACGATCGCTCCCATGGATCCGAAGGCGCTGCGCGCGCTGGCCGATGCCGATGCCTGGGTGCAGGCGGAGGGATTGCAGGCGCAGGCGGAAGAAAAGCCCGGCTGCCTGGCCTTGCACTGGCGGGGCTTGCCCGCGGCGAAAGCACAGGAGCTGCACCGACACGCGCTACATGCACTCGAGCCGCTGGCGCTGGGCACCGGCCTCGACCTCAAAGCCTTCGACGGTGGCTTGGAGCTGCGCGTGAACGCGCGCTCCAAGGCCGACGCGGTGCACGCCATCCTCGCGCAAGAACCAGCGGGCGTGCCCGTGGCCTACCTGGGTGACGACCGCACCGACGAAGACGCTTTCCTGGAGTTGGGCTCGCGGGGGCTGCGCGTGCTTGTGCGTCCCCAACTGCGCTCTACCGAGGCCGACGTGTGGCTTACCCCTCCCGGTGAGCTCCTCGAGTTCTTGGCCCAGTGGCTGCCCACGGAGAAAGTGGCCACCCCATGAGCAAAAGCAAGAAGCGCCTCGTGGTGGTCTCCAACCGGCTGCCCGTAGTGCTCAGCCGCGAAGGCGAGCACTGGCGGCTGCGCGCCGCCTCGGGCGGTCTGGTAACGGCGCTGGCTCCCATCTTGAAGTCGGAGTCGGGGGTTTGGGTGGGCTGGCCGGGCACGCAGGAAAACCGCGAAGTGGAAACGGTCGTGCGCCAGGCCTCGGCCCACACCGGCTACGAGCTCGAACCCGTCTTCCTCACCGCCGAGGAGCAGTCCGGGTTTTACGTCGGCTTCTGCAACGAGATCATCTGGCCGCTGTTCCACGACATGCAGTCGCGCTGCAACTTCGATCCTTCGTACTGGAACAGCTATCTGGCCGTGAATCGCAAGTATGCCGAGGCCATAACCCCGCGCTGCCGGCCGGGCGACTTCCTGTGGGTACACGATTACCACCTCATGGACGTGGCGCGAAACCTGCGCGAACTGGGCAGCAGGACGCGGGCCGGTTTCTTCCTGCACATTACTTTCCCCTCGCCGGACATCTTTGAAAAGCTCCCCTGGCGCAGCCAGGTGCTGCGCGCGCTTCTGGAGTTCGACCTGGTGGGATTCCAGACCAAGCGCGACCTGCGCAACTTTCTGCACTGCCTACATAGCCTGCTTCCCGAGGCCAGGATCCACCGCCGCGGAAGGCTGCTGCGCGTGCTCTGCGGCAAGCGGGATACGCTCGCGGGATCGTTCCCCATCAGCATTGATTTTGAGGATTTCGAGTCCCGCGCCTCGCACCCGGAAGTGGCCAAGAGGGCGCAACAGATTGACGGCGACATCGGCGACAGCCAGCTGGTGCTGGGTGTGGACCGGATGGACTACACCAAGGGCATCCCCGAACGCCTCAAGGCCTTTCGCAATCTGCTGGAGCGCAATCCGGAAATGCATCGTCGCGTGGTGCTGGTGCAGGTCACGGTGCCCAGCCGCAACGACGTGCCGCGCTACGGCGAGCTCAAACGCGAGATTGAACAGCTCGTCAGCCAGATCAACGGGCAGTTCACGCAGTCCGGCTGGGTGCCCGTGCACTACCTCTACCGCGGGCTGGGGCGGAGGGAGTTGATGGCCTATTACCGCTCCGCCTCCGTGGCCTTGGTCACGCCGCTCAAAGACGGCATGAACCTGGTGGCCAAGGAATATTGTGCCGCCAACCTCGAGGAAAATGGGGTTCTGGTGCTCAGCGAGTTTGCCGGCGCCGCCTGGGAACTCGAACGCAGCGCGCTGCAGGTGAATCCCTATGACGTCGTCGGAACCGCCGACACCCTGCGCCAGGCGCTCTTGATGAAGGAGGCGGAGCGTCGGCGACGCATGCGCAAGCTGCGCCAGGTGGTGCGCCGCGCGGACATTTACGACTGGGCCCGCTCCTACCTGGAGGCGTTGCGCGAGCCGGGATCGAAACGCCCCTGAGCCGCGCCTTGGCCGCTGGCCTTCCGGGCGGCCGATTTTGCCCGCCGCGACGCGGCCACCTGCGATAATAGTTTTTCTTTTTTGTCGTTCCCGGCCCCCATGCATGAAAGCAATCCATTTTTGCTGCAACTGTTTCTGATCTTCGTCCTGGCGAAGGCCTTTGGCGAAATCTTCGAGAGACTTTCCATTCCCGCCGTGCTGGGAGAAATCCTGGCAGGCGTCATCTTCGGCCCCTACGCCGTGGCCCTGGTTTTTCCTGATGCCACCATCCTTTCCATGGCTGAGATGGGCGCCATCTTCCTGCTTTTCACCGTCGGCCTGGAAACCCATCCCAAGGACCTGATCAACGTGGGGAGGAAGGCCTTGGGGGTGGCGATCCTGGGTATTGTGGTGCCTTTTGGCGCCGGTTTCAGTTACATGTTGTGGCATAGCGGCAGCGGCAAGGAGGCGGTATTCGTGGGGGCGGCCATGGTGGCCACCAGCGTGGGCATCACCGCGCGGGTGCTGGGCGACCTGCGCGTCCTGCAGTCGCGCGCCGCCAAGATCATCCTGGGAGCGGCCGTATTTGACGACATCCTGGCCATGATCCTGCTCGCCGTGGTCGTGGGAATGGCCTCGGCGGGTGGCGTGCAATGGCTGCACTTGGGGGTGCTGGCCCTGGAGGCCCTGGCCTTTGCCGTGTTTATGATCTTCTTCGCGCCGCGTGTGATTCATCGCATGCGGCCCAGCATTGCTCGGCTTTCCACGCATGACCCGCCGCTCATCATTTCCCTGGCGCTGTGCCTGGGACTCTCGGTGGCGGCGGAGCGCATCGGGATGGCGGCCATCATCGGCGCGTTTTTTGCCGGCCTCGCCTTCGCCGAATACTCGCCGGAGTGGAACCTGCAGCCCCGCGTGCACGCCATCAACGAGCTGCTGGCGCCCTTTTTCTTCTTTACCATGGGGGCGCGGCTGGACCTCAAGGTGTTCAGTCCGGAAGTGCTCACCGCGGCGACCATCGTGGCCCTGCTCGCCATCTTTTCCAAGCTTCTGGGCTGCGGATTGCCAGTGCTGCGCGAAGGCTGGCGCAACGCCGCGCGCGTGGGCGTGGGCATGATGCCGCGTGGCGAAGTGGGGCTCATTATCGCCCTGGTGGGCTTGAACATGAACATGATCTCGCAGCAGTCTTATGCCATCGTGATTTTCATGACCGCGGTCACCACGCTGCTGGCGCCGCCCATCCTGCGCGTCCTGTTCCGCAAGCCGGATGGGGAAGAGGCAGCGGCCGGCTGAGTCTGCAAAACCGTTCGGCGGCTAGGCGCGTATAATCGCGCTTTTCCTGCCCTCGCCGGGAGAGACGAATGACGACACTCAAAGGCCGCGTGGCGCTGGTAACCGGAGCCTCGCAGGGAATCGGGCGAGCGTGCGCGCTGGAGCTGGCGCGCGCGGGCGCTGCGGTGGCCGCCGCAGCCCGCAGTGAAGACAAGCTCGCCCGCGTGGTGGAGGAGATTGCATCCGCAGGCGGTCGCGCCGCCGCCTTCAAGATGGACGTCGCCCAGGAAGATGAGGTCAAGGCTGCGGTCAAGGCTGCCCTGGCCGAGTTCGGCAAGATAGACATCCTGGTCAATAACGCCGGCATCGCCCGCGACCAGCTTGTGCTGCGCATGAAGCGCGCCGACTGGGACCTGGTTCTGGCCACCAATCTCACCGGCGCCCACCTGTGCATCCAGCAGGTGCTGGGCTCCATGCTCAAGCAGCGCTGGGGTCGCATCATCAACATCACCAGCATCTTCGGGCAGATCGGCCAGGCGGGTCAGGCCAACTACGCGGCCTCCAAAGCGGGCCTGATCGGCCTCACCATGGCGGTGGCGCGCGAGGTGGCTTCGCGCAACATCACCGTGAACGCCGTCGCGCCGGGCTACATCGAAACCGCCATGACCGAAGGTTTGCCCGCCGAGTTGAAAGCGCAGGTCGCGACCATGATCCCCCTGGGACGCGCCGGCAGCGAGCAGGACGTGGCCCACGCCGTGCGCTTTCTGGCCTCGGAAGAAGCGAGCTACATCACCGGGCACGTGCTCAACGTCAACGGCGGCATGCTCATGGGCTAGGGCGTAGCGCCGCCGTCCCGGACCAAAAACGTAGCGCCGCCGTCTCGGCGGCTGTCTCGGGGGCGTCTCGCCCCCGGCACGCCGAAGTCAAGATTCGCTATGATGTCCATCATCTGGGGTAGCTCCCATGTCGGACCAGAAGCGTAGCGCCGCTGTCCCGGCGGCTGTCTCGGGGGCGTCCCGCCCCCGGTACGGCGAAATCAAGATTCGCGACCGCGGCCGACTGCCCCATTGGGAGAAGGATTCCGGAGTCTACTTCGTCACTTTTCGGCTTTGCGATTCCCTGCCGCAATCGGTTTTGGAGGCAATCGAATCCGAACGCGCGGCCATCACTGCGACCGCCAAGCAGCTCCGCCGGCAACTGTCGCGGGGGGAGCAGAAGCGGCTTTACAGCCTTTTCAGCGAAAGGATCGAGAAACATCTGGACCAAGGCGCGGGTAGTTGTTACCTGGCTCGGCCCAAAGTTGCCGAGGTCGTCGCCAATGCCCTCAAGTTTTTCGACGGCAAGCGGTATCACCTGTTCGCTTGGTGCGTGATGCCAAACCATATACACGTGGTCGTCCGCCTGTTCCCCGGTCGGAAACTTGCCGGGGTAGTCCATTCCTGGAAGTCCTTCACTGCAAAGGAGTGCAACCGAATTCTCAGAAGAACCGGGACGTTCTGGCAGCGCGAGTATTACGACCGTCTGGTGCGTGACCCAGCAGAGCTCGACAGACTCATTGCGTACG
>CAYRII010000016.1:0-16200 GCA_964424245.1 uncultured Terriglobales bacterium
CTCGAATTTCGTACGCCTGGAGTCACAACATCGATAATTCCAGCGGCGTGTTTACAGCGCCGGGTGACCAGCGCGGCGGGAATTTCGGTCCCCTCAACCCATTGGATCACAGCCGGGACCGCGGAAACTCGTCCCTGGACCACCGCCACCTGTTCACCGCCAACGCCATATGGGATCTCCCCTTCGGCCGGGGCAAGGCTTACGGCGGCGACGCCAGCGGCGGGCTGGAAAAGATCATCGGAGGATGGCAGGCCAACGTGATCTTCAGCGGACAGACCGGCCAGCACTTCAGCGTAGGCGCCAGCGGCCCCAGCGGGGACACGGTGTCGGTGCTGATCGGGGATCCCTTCTCCGGCGCGCCGGCCGGCCGATTCCTGAATCCCGCGGCCTTTGCAAGCCCCAGCACTAATGCGCTCGACCCGGGGTTTGCCGGCACCACATGTGTGACCAATCTCGTCGGCAATCTGGTTTGCTTCGGCAACACGGGGCGCAACCAGTTCACCGGGCCAGGCTTCTTCCGCACGGACTTCTCGTTGTTCAAGAACACCAGTGTCACGGAACAGGTGAAGTTCCAGTTCGGCCTCGAGTTCTTTAACCTCTTCAATCACGACAACCAGGTCATTCCGCAGAACTTTTCCAGCAACGGAGACTTCGGGTTGTTCCGGAACTCGCTGCCGCCGCGAACCATGCAATACCGGCTGAAGATCATCTTCTGACGAGCAGCGTAACTCAGTGGGCGCAGGGCGGCTCCGGCCGCCCTGTTTTTTTTGCCGGCTACCTATGCGCGATCTCCGCGGGCGCTGGCGAACGTTGCTAGAATGAGAGCCTTTATGGGTGCCTTCAGCAAGTGGTATGCCGTTCTCCTCCTGGCTGGGCTGGTGCTGATGACCGTCCCGTCTGCTGCCCTCCAGCAAACCGCCATCCCGCCCGCGGAGCTGTCTCACCAGGAGCGGTTTGCGAGCAAACAGGAGCGCCTGGAGCGCGCGGAGCGAGGACTCACGTCCCGGCTAGAAGCTCAACCCGGCGATGCCAGGGTTCTGACCGAGCGCGGTGTCACGCGCCTGCAAATGGGAAAGACGCAAGCCGCGCTGGGCGACCTTTCGCAGGCGGTTTCTCTCGATCCATCCAATGCCGATGCCCTGGCCAACCTGGCATACGCGTACTGGACGCAGAGCAACCTGACCGAAGCTCTAAAAGCAGCCCGTCACGCGCTGGCGATCGAAGAAAACCACGCCGGGGCCAACTTTTACGTTGGGCGCATTCTGATGCAGACCGGCGGCGATATCTCGGAGGCCATCCGTCATCTGGAACGGGCGGCGGAGCGCAACCCGGAGGATGTGGACGTGCAATTCGAATTGTTCAGCGCCTACCGCCGGGCACGGGAGTTCAGTCGCGCGGCTCTCCAACTCCGGCAACTGGGCATGGTGCTGCCACCCTCTCACGCTGGCATTTTCTATGCTGAGGGACTTCTCCAGGCCGATTTGGGAAACCTGAAAGTGGCTGTGGAGCGCTTCCGGCGGGCTCTGGCCATCAATCCGGAACTGGACTCCGTGCGCCAGGATTTAGGCGTAGCGCTGGCCCAATCCAGCCAGTGGAAGGAGGCGGTCGAAGTCCTGGAGCCGCTTGCGCAAAGGCGTCCGCAGTCGTTCGCGGTCGCTTATTTCCATGCTCTTTCCCTGGAGAACGCGCAGCGCCCGCAGGAGGCGGAAGCGGAGGCGCGCCGCGCCGTGAGTTTGCGTCCCGATGCAGCCGACGGGCACACGCTCCTGGGGATCATTCTGGCGGCGCGGGGAGCGCATCCGGAGGCGGTGGAGAGTCTGGGGCGCGCTGTGACCATCAATGCAACGAACTTCGACGCGCAGTTCTACCTTGGGCGTGAGCGCTACGCCCTGCGCGACCTTCCGGGCGCAGCCGATGCCTTCCGCGCCGCGCTCCACATTCGCCCGGAGGACCCCGAGGCGCGCTTTTTCCTGGCCACGGTATTGGAGGCCGCAGGCGAAAAAGACCCGGCGCTCGCCGAATATCGAGAACTGATCTCGCGACGGCCGCGAGACCCAAGGGGATACATCGGGCTGGGTGCCATCTTGGCGAAATACGGAGAAACGGAGGATGCGGTGGCGCAACTTCAGCGGGCGCGGGAACTTGAGCCGGGAAATTTCGAGGCGGCTTTGGCGCTTGGCCGGCTGCTGGCCAAGTCGGGCCGGGTGGAGGCAGCCATCGCGCGGCTCGAAGAGGCGGTGGCGCTGCGGCCTGACAACGCCGAGGCACATTATCAACTGGGACTGGCGCTGCGGCGTGCGGAGCGTGCGCAGGAAGCCGAACGGGAGTTTGCCACCGTGGAACGGCTGAACCGCGAACGCCGCGGCACCGGCATGGCCGATGCCCAGCCGCAGATTCCGGAGAGGGAGTAATCCCCGCATGAGTCCGTGGCGTGTGTGGTTGCTGGCGATGATTCTGGTTTCCTTTTCGGGTGCGTCCCAGGTGAAACGCGCGCCGGAAGGGGGTGCGGCCCGGGCGGGCCCGGTCCTGGAGGAGGCGGCTGCACTGCTGGAAGCGGGGAACTTCCCGGCGGCAGAGGCGGCGGCACGGCGCGCCGTGCGCCTGGCGCCAGACTGGGCGGTTGCGCGCAACGTGTTGGGAATCGTGCTCGACCAGCTGGGCCGCGGGAAAGGAGCCGAGGCCGAATACCGGACCGCGTTGCGGTTGGATCCGGCATTTGCAGGGGCGCGCAACAACCTGGGCAATCTCCTGCTGCGGCAGGGCCAGCTGCCGGAGGCGCGGGCGGAATTCGAGCGCGTCCTGAAGGCTGACCCGAACCACGCCCAGGCGCACTTCAACCTGGGCAGCGTCCTGGCGGCACAACAGCAGTTTTCCGCGGCGACCGACCATTTTGGCGCAGCCTGGAAGCTGCGTGGCGCCGAGGCCGACCCTGGGGTGGTGCTGGCTTTTGTTTCGGCCGCTCTGCGGGCAGAGCGTCCCCAGGAGGCGCTTTCGGCTGCCGGCGAACTGGCGCGCGCCCACGCCACAGACGCCCGTATCCTGTTCAGCCTGGCTGTGGCGCTGGCCGAAGGCGGGCAATATGAGGCCGCCGCAGACCGGTTCGCCGCGGTCAATCGCTTGCGCCCCCACACCCCGGAGGTGCTCTACAACCTGGGCGTCGCTTACTTCAACCTGCAGCGGATGGAGGAGGCGGCGCGGGTTCTGGCTGAGTCCGCCGACCTGGATCCCCGTCCCGCTGAAACGCACTTTCGACTCGGCCTGATTGCTTCCGAGCGCAGTGAGCACGAAAACGCCGTTCTCGAACTGAAGCACGCTATCGAGCGCGTCCCGAACCGCGCTCAGCATCACTACATGCTGGGCCGCGAGTACTTCCGCATGGCGTACTGGGAGGGGGCCGCCGGGGCCTATCAGCGCGCCACCGATCTGGATCCCGGCCAGGCTCTGTACTTGCTCAGTTTGGGCAACGCCCAGTTCCGCGCCAGTCGCTACCAGCAGGCTTCCCAGGCTTTTCTAAGAGCGGCCAAAATCGACCCCAGCCTCCCCGAAATCAACTACCTGATCGGATATACCCTGCGGGCCCAAGGCAAGTTCGAGGAGGCGCGTGCCTACTTCGAGCGCCACTTGGCTATCGCTCCCGGGCACGTCGACAGCCAAGCCAGCCTGGGGTATCTTGCGCTGGAGCAGGGCCGCTACACAGAGGCCGAGGAGTTTCTCCAGCAGGCGCTGCAGGGTTCTCCCAATCACCTGGGCGCCCAATTTGACCTGGCGCGAGTCTATGCCAAGCAGCGGAACTATCCCAAGGCCATCGCCGCATTCGAGCACATCATCGAGATCAGCCCTGATCATCCGCAGGCGCACTACCAGCTTTACCTGCTGTATGCACGGGCCGGGCAGAAAGTCGAGGCCCAGGTGGCACTGGCCGAATTCAAGCGCCTGGAAGAGTTGGAGAAGAAAGCTCGGGACGCCCAGATGCGTCTGGATAAGGTGCGGACGATGCGGCTCAGCGGCGCCGCCGGAGACGAAGTACCGCAGCGGGATGGCGCCGGACAACCGGCCACTCTGCCGCCACCGGGGGGAATTTAGGAAATGAAACTAGCCTGGAGAGGACGGGGCGCCGCGATTGCCATCGCCATACTGCTTCTTGTGCCGGCGCCGGGCTTTCTCGTTGCAAACGACCAGCCGGCGCCAATCGTGCAAAAAATCGAACCACCGAACTGGTGGCTGGATTTTCCGGACCCCATGGTGTTACTCACGGGCGATAACCTTTCCCGTGCCACGGTGGAGGTTGGGTATCCTGGCGTGCAGGTGGAAAAAGTGGAGCCGGGCGGCGAAGGGCGCTACCTTTTGGTCTGGTTGAAGATACTTCCGGGCGCCCGGCCGGGAAGCGTGTCTCTTAGGGTACGCTCGCCCGGCGGCGCCGTGGAAGTGGCGCTGCCGCTGGCCCGGCGCCGGCCGGAGGAAGGTGGCTTGGCGGGGCTGAATGCGGACGACGTCCTCTATCTGATCATGCCCGACCGCTTCGCCGACGGCGATCCGACGAACAACGCGCCGCCGCAATCTCCCGGGACCTTCGACCGTTCGCTGCCCCGCGCCTATCATGGCGGCGACCTGCGCGGCATCCGCGACCGGTTGCCCTACCTTCGCGAGCTGGGCGTGACCGCGCTCTGGCTCAATCCCATCTACGACAACGACAACCACTCACCCCACGATTATCACGGCTACGGGGCTGTGGATTTCTACGCTGTGGACGAGCACTTGGGCACGCTGTCCGAATTCGAAGACCTGGTGCGGGAAGCGCACAGCCGGGGCATCAAGATCTTTCTCGACAATGTACCCAACCACACTGGGCCGCGGCATCCGTGGACGCAGCGGCCTCCGCAGCCTGACTGGTTTCACGGCACCGTGCGGGAACACTTGGCGGCGCGCTCTCCCTTCGACCCTCTCACCGACCCGCACTCCGTGCCCCGGCAGTGGCGCGACGTGGTCGAAGGCTGGTTTGCCAACATCCTTCCCGACCTGAACCAGGAAAACCCGCGTGTGGCACAGTACCTCTTGCAGAACAGTCTGTGGTGGGTGGAGCAATCGGGGCTGGACGGCTTTCGGCTGGACACCTATCCATACGTCTCGCGCCGCTTTTGGTCCGCATGGCACCGCGAACTCTTTCGCATGTATCCGCGGCTGGCCACCATCGGAGAGGTCTTTCACGGAGACCCGACCATTCCGGCTTTTTTTGCCGGCGGGCGGGCGCAGTTTGACGGTATCGACTCCGGCGTGACCACGGTCTTTGATTTTCCGCTGTATTATGCGCTGCGTGACGTGGTGCTGCGCCAGGCCCCCGCCACGCGCATCCGCGACGTGCTGCAGCGCGACTGGCTGTACCCGCATCCGGAGCGCCTCGTGACCTTTCTCGGCAACCATGACGTCAAACGGTTCGTGAGCGAGCCTGGCGGCTCGCCGGACAAGCTGAAGCTGGCATTCTCCCTGCTGCTCACCTTGCGCGGCATTCCCCAGCTCTACGCCGGGGATGAAATCGGAATGCCCGGCGGTGACGACCCCGACAATCGCCGCGACTTTCCGGGTGGCTTCCCGGGGGATGCGCGCAACGCATTCACCGCTGCGGGCCGCACGGCCGAGGAGCAGGAAATCTTCACGCATGTTCAGGCATTGCTGCGCCTGCGACGCGACTATGGTGCGCTGCGCGGCGGCCGGCAGTGGCACCTCGCCGCCGACGAGAGCGGATATGTCTTCCTGCGGGAAGCACAGAAGCAGGCCCTGGTGGTGGCCTTCAATAACGCCGCTACTCCGCGCGTGATGACCGTGGAACTGGCGGACACGCCGATTGCAGAAGCACAGGCTCTCCGACCGGTGTTTGCTGCGGCGCCGGCCACGGTGGCTTCCGGCCGTGCGGGGTTCGAAGTCGCCGGCCGCAGCGTGGCTATCTACGAGGTGCAGTAAGCGTGAGAAGGGGGAGCAGGGTAGCGGTAGCGGTGGCGCTGGCCGGACTTCGGCCGGCTTCCGTGCCGGCGCGCCGCCAGAACCAGCCTGCCGCACCGCGTACGGGCAGGTACGAGGTAAACGATTTGAGCTTGGCCGTGGGATAAGGTAAAGTTCCGCGTTTTCGGGAACAGCAGGAGAATCCGATGGTTCAGGAAGCTTCGACGCAACTCACCCACCGCGCCTTGGAAACCCTCGACATCATCATTATTGGTGTCTACTTTCTCGTCATATTTGCCATCGGTTTCTATTTTGCCCGGCGGGAGAAGACCTCGGCTGACTACTTCCTCGCCGGCCGCGACGTGGGATGGTTCGCCATCGGGTCTTCGCTCTTCGTCTCCAATATTTCGACCGAGCACTTTATCGGGCTGGCCGGCTCCGGGGCGACTTCCGGCCTGGCCGTGGGGCATTTTGAGTGGCTGGCCTGCTTCATGGTGCTCATCCTGGGCTGGGTCTTTGTCCCCTTCTACCTGCGCTCGAATGTGTACACCATGCCGGAGTTTCTGGAACGCCGCTTCAACCGCTCGTGCAGCATCTACCTGGCCAGCATCTCGATCGTCGCCTACATCTTCACCAAGATTTCCGTTCACTTGTACGCCGCCGCCATCGTGCTGGAAAAGGTTGTGGGCTGGAGCCCGCTGACGGCGGCCATCATTCTGGTCGTGGTGACCGGCATCTACACCATTGCCGGCGGCCTCTCAGCGGTGATCTACACCGAAGTGGTGCAGACGCTGATCCTGATCGCCGGGGCCGTCGCTTTGACCTTCATCGGGCTGGAGCGCGTAGGCGGATTCGAAGGTCTGCGGGCTGCCGTACCCCCCGATTACTTCCACATGATCAAGCCCATCAGCGATCCAGAGTTTCCCTGGACGGGGATCTTCCTGGGCGCGCCCATCCTGGGCATCTGGTACTGGTGCACGGACCAGGTGATCGTGCAGCGCGTGCTCTCGGCTCGTGATGAAGGCCATGCCCGCGGCGGCTGCATTCTGGCGGGCTACCTTAAGATCCTGCCCGTGTTCATGCTGGTTCTTCCGGGGCTGATCGCCTTCGCGCTCTATCCCGGTGCTTTCCAGATCGTGGACGGGCGGGTGGCTAACGGCGACGTGGCCTATCCCACCATGATCATCAACCTGCTGCCCGTCGGGCTGGTGGGGGTCATGGTGGCGGCACTGCTGGCCGCCCTGATGAGTTCCATGGCCTCCGTGTTCAACTCTGCCTCGACGCTGGTCACGCTCGATTTCTACAAGAAGCTGCGGCCTGAGGCCAGTGAGAGGCGGCTGGTGTTTATTGGCCGAATAGCCACGGCCGTCATGGTCGTGCTGGGCATCCTCTGGGTACCGTTCATCAACCTCCTAAGCGCCCAACTGTTCATCTACCTGCAGAGCGTACAGGCCTACATCAGCCCGCCCATCGCTGCGTGCTTTCTGCTGGGCATCCTGTGGCCCCGGCTGAACGGTGCAGGAGCCCTTAGCTCGCTGCTCACCGGATTCGTTTTAGGGGCGACCCGGTTTGTGCTCGAGGTTCTGGACAAAACCGCGCACTTCGAGGCTCCCGTCGTCCGCTGGTTGGTGGAGATCAACTTCCTGCATTACGCCATTCTGATGTTCGTGGTATGCGCCGGGGTTCTGATGGCAGTCAGCTTGGCGACGCCGGCACCCTCGCGGCAGAAGGTGGCCGGCCTGACCTTTGCCACGCTGCATGAAAAAGTGGACGTCTCGGCCGTGCGGGACGCGGCCATACTCGAACATGTGCCTGCCCCCGAGACCCCAGCCGAGCACCGCATCAACGTGATCATGAGCGTGCTGCTCGCAACCATCGTGATCGGCTTGTGGATTTATTTCCGTTAGGGGATACGAGCGAACGTGAGCGCCATTTGCTGCCTGAAACCGAATGTGAGCCGCGCGGAAGCCGAGGAGAGTTTTAGTCCCTCGGGCTGGCGGGGCCGATTCCAAGCAGCGGTTCGGGGGCCGTTGCGTTCTGTGGCCGACGTGTACATTCCATTCCGGCTGTACCGGGTGGAGATCGAGAACGGCGGGAAGAAAGATACTCGCCTGCTCGCTCTGGATTCCGTCAGCGGCGTGCTCGATCTTTACGGCTTTGACCAGGTTCCTGGGCCCGAGGACGTCACATACCTGGAAACGCGCAACCATCCAGAGGCCAGGCTGGAAGAGTCGCGCGCCCGCGAGCTGGTGGCGGAGAAGGTGCGCCGGCTGATTTTTCTCACCGGTTTCTTTCGCGTGCGCGATTTCGCCATCCGCGTGGAGCCGCTCTCATTCGAGTTCCATGTCCCCTACTGGGTGGGGTTTTTTGGCAGCGGCGCGGAAGCCGACCTGGCGGTGCTCGACGCCGTCCGTCGCCGCGCCGAAGGCGCCAAGGCGCGCACCCTGATGCGTGACTGGCTGACCCAATAACGCCAGCCGCGTTCCAACTGGAAGGACTGCATCAAGATTAATTCGTACGGATTCACCGCGATGATATTGCGACGTCGAACTTTTCTGCTTGGTCTCTTCCTGTTCGCGGGCTGGCTGGCCGGAACAGCCCAGATCGCCCCGGGCGCTCCAGGGGAGAAGCCCGCTTGGACGAACGGCAACAAGCAGGGCGTGGGTACCTCGCACACCCTGCAGTCCAAGGTGTGGTTCACGCTCGGCAATGGAATCCTGAACGAGGTGTATTACCCAACCATCGACAAGGCCAATACGCGGAGCCTGGAGCTGATTGTCACGGATGGAAGCACCTTTGCCGAGATTGAAAGCCGGGATACCGAGCACACCGTCGAAGTTCCTGATGCAGCAGCGCTGGTTTTCCGCCAGGTGAACACTTCGCGCAGCGGCCGGTACCGCATCACCAAGACCTGGGTGACGGACCCCGAACGCGCCACGGTGCTGGTCCAGGTGCGCTTCGAGGCCCTGCGTCCGGGTCGCATGCGCCTGTACGTGCTCTTCGACCCGGCGGTCAACAACAGCGGGCTGCACGATACGGGCTACTCGCAGAGCGGCGCTCTGGTGGCCGCCGATAGCGGCGTGGCTGTGGCTCTGGTTTCCAGCATGCCCTTCTCCAGCAGGTCTAGTGGTTACCTCGGGACCAGCGACGGCTGGAGTGACCTAAAGGACGACTTTCGCCTTGACAGCAGGTACTCCCGCGCTGCCGACGGGAACGTGGTGCAAGTCGGTGGACTACCACTCGCAGCCGTGCAAGGCACGCCCTTCACGCTGGCCCTGGGCTTTGGCAGCGAGGGTGCCACAGCGCTGGAGGCAGCGCAAGCTTCGCTGCGCAAGGGTTTTGCCCGAGCGCAGGAGGAGTACAGCAGGGGCTGGCATGAATATCTGGCCACGCTTAAGACCATAGACGTTCGCTACCGGAACCAGTACCAAATGTCTGCCATGATCCTGAAGGCGCACGAGGACAAAATCTGGCGCGGCGCCGGCGCCGCCTCACTCACTATACCCTGGGGCGACCAGGCCGACGCCAGCGAACCCAGCGTCGGCGGTTATCACCTCGTCTGGTCGCGTGATCTCTACCAGGTTGCCACGGCGTTTCACGCCATGGGCGACAAGGAATCCGCTGACCTGGCCCTCGACTACCTCTTCCGAGTCCAGCAGAAAAAAGACGGCTCCTTCCCGCAGAACTCGTGGCTGGATGGCCGGCCCTTCTGGGGATCGCTACAACTGGATGAGGTCGCCTACCCGCTGATCCTTGCTTACCAGCTCGGCCGCACTGACGGCGAGACCTACCGGCGCCATGTGGTGCCCGCGGCAAACTTTATCGTGCAACACGGGCCGGCTACTCCGCAGGAGCGCTGGGAAGAGGAGGGCGGCTACTCGCCCTCTACGATCGCCGCCGAGATTGCCGGCCTGGTGTGCGCCGCGGAGATCGCTCGCCGTAACGACGACAAAGCTGCGGCAACGCTGTGGCTGGCGGCGGCCGACGACTGGGCGCGCCGGCTCGATTCCTGGACGGTTACCCGCACCGGCCCGCATGGGGAGCGCTACTTTGTGCGCATCGCGCAGCGCGGTACCCCCGACGCCGGTGAGAAGCTGGAAATCAACAATGGCGGCGGCACCTTTGACGAGCGGGCGATCGTGGACGCCGGGTTTCTCGAGCTCGTGCGCCTCGGCATCCGTCCGGCAAACGATCCGCTCATCCGCCAATCGCTGGAGGTTGTTGACCGGGCGATCCGCGTGGAGACGCCGCACGGCGCGGCCTGGTATCGCTACAACCACGACGGATACGGCGAGACGGCGGACGGCCGAGGATACGATGGCACCGGCGTGGGGCGGCTTTGGATCCTGCTGGCCGGTGAGCGCGGCGAGTACGCGCTTGCCTCCGGCGGCGATGCGCGCCCCTACCTGGACACCATGCAGCGGATGGCCAACCAGGGACGCATGCTGGCCGAACAGGTGTGGGATCGCGCCGAATCCCCCGCTCCCCACCTGCGCTTTGGCGAAGGCACAGGGTCAGCGACGCCCCTGGCCTGGAGCAACGCTCAGTTTGTCCGCCTGGCAATTGCAATACAGGAAGGCCGCCTGCCGGAGACGCCCGAAGTCGTTCGGCGTCGCTATCTGGAAACGGCTCCGGCCAGCGGACGCCCACCCCGGCTGGCGACGACATCTCTTCCTCCCACCGTAGAGCTTGTTCCCGGGCGCAAGATCGAGATTGGCGGACTGGCGGATGGCTCCACTGTTGTTGCTGTGGTGGGCGGCGAGGTGCTCCGCCTTGCCCCAGGCCCTTTCAAGCTGCCTGTGGAGGTGGCGGAAGGTGAAACGCGAGTTTCCTTGGCCGCGATCAATGAAAGTGGCCAGACGGCCTTCGAGCAGCTTGTGCTTCGTCCCGCTCGCGGCAGGGTCGCCGCAGGCGTGGCTCCCGAGGCGCCCCTACCCGACCCTGCTTCCGACGCCCGTTTTGCCGAGCGGCTGAAAACCGAATCTTCGCCCGTGATCGAAGGGCCCTGGGTGACGTTTGTCCACCGCGGCTCCGCCAAGGAAGTGGAAGTGGTCGGCGAATTCACTGACTGGAACCGGAGTAGTTACTTCATGAAGCCGCTGCCCGGATCCAAAGTACTCTACTTCTCCATGCAGTTTCCCGGCGACGCGCGCATCGAGTACAAGCTTATCGCAGATGGTGAATGGCAGCTCGATCCACTCAATCCCAACCGCAAGGACAATGGCGTGGGCGGAGAGAACAATTTTTTTACCATGCCCGAGTATCGTCCGGCGCCGGAGGCCGAGCCCCGTCCCGGAGTACCCCGAGGCCGCGTGGAGGCAATGCAGTTGCCCGCCGGTGCGCTGGACAAGCGCGATGTGCGAGTCTACCTTCCGCCAGGCTATGACGCTTCTGCGGCTCGCTTTCCGGTGATTTATTTCGGCGATGGACCGGACTACATTGCCCGTGCTGGCGCAGCCACGATCGCCGACAACCTGATCGCCGAGGGCCGGATCGAGCCCGTAGTCATGGTCTTTGTGGCGCCACTGGATCGCGGCCGTGAGTACTGGATGAATGACCAGTACGTGGACTTCCTGGTTCGGAAACTAGTTCCCGCTGTGGATGCCCGTTTACGCACGCGCCCTGAGGCCGCGTCACGAGCCATTGCAGGAGCGTCGCTGGGGGGACTGATCGCAAGCTACGCAGCCTTTGTGCGTCCCGATGTCTTCGGAAATGTCATCGGCCAGTCCTCGGCGTTCAGCGTGAACGGGGGCCAGGCCGTCTTTGCCGTGCATGGCAGCGAACGCAAGCCTGTGCGCTTTTACCTCGAAGTCGGGCGATACGAGGGCCTGCTGGAGAGTAACCGCGCCATGAAGATGGTGCTGGAATCCAAGGGCTACGATCTTGCCTATCGCGAGGTAAACACCGGCCACAATTGGACCCACTGGCAGGATGCCCTGGCGGAAGCCCTGGTTTACCTCTTCCCCGGCGGTGACTGCCACCCAGTCGGGGACAGGGTCCCTGGTTCAAATCCAGGCGGGCCCACCTGCTGATCATTCCGACCCGGTCTTTTGCGCCAGGCTCAGCAGCATTGGCAAACCCAGCTTGCCGGCGTACTGCGGGCGGTAGCGCTCGGAGTTGTACATGGAGGCCAGTTCCACCTTGCGCGGCCCCAGTTTGGGGTCTGGGAGCGCCGTGTGCGCGTAACGGCCGTCCTGAATGGACACCATCCTGCCCGTGACGCCATCGGAAATCAGGTCCAGCGCGAGGTTGGCGAAGGTGGTGGCCACCAGTTGGTCGATGGAATCCGGGTCGCCGCTGCGCAGGTCATAGGTCAGGTCGCTGGTCATGGTTTCTTCACCCGTGCGCCGCCGGATTTCTTCCGCCAGCGCGTGGCCGATGTCCACCTTCTTGCGGTGCCCGTAGGCATCGGACTCGCCGAATTCCGCCACCTGCTGCCCCTGCCACACCGCCCCTTCTGACACCACCACCAGCGCGTAATTGCTGGGATTGTTGCGCTTGTCCTCCGCCAGCAAGCGGCAGAGGACGTCCAGGTCAAAGGGAAACTCCGGAATCAGGCACCGGCTGGAGCTGACGTAGCCGGTGTAGAGCGCGGTGAAGCCGGAGTTGCGGCCGAAGATGCGGAAAACTCCCACGCGCTCGTGCGACCCCAGCGTGGTGCGCTGCCGCGTAATCAGATCCTTGGCGCGCGTGATGGCAGTGGAGAAGCCAATGCAGTACTCGGTTCCCTGCACATCGTTGTCCATGGTTTTGGGGATGGCGAGCAGAGGCACGCCGGCAGCGTGCAGGGTGGCAGCGAAGCTCAGCGTATCGTCGCCGCCAATCACGATCAGGCAGCCAATGCCCAGGCGCTCCAGATTGCGCAGCACGACGGGGGTGAAATCGCAGGTGTCGCCGCTTTGCTCGAGGCGGGCGAGTTCGTTCGCGGGAAAGTGTTGCGGCAGCCTGGACTTCTTGATGCGCTGCGGGTTGGTGCGCGAGGTGTGCAGCGTGGTGCCGCCTGTGCGGTCGATGGTGCGCGTGTTTTCCCGTGTGAGCAGGCGCAGGTAGTTTGGGTCGACGTCGAGCGCGGGGTTCAGGTGCGTGAGGCCTTCCCACCCCTTGCGGATGCCGATGACCTGCCGTCCCATCTCATCGGCCCGATAGACGGCGGACTTGATCACCGAGTTCAGCCCGGGAACGTCGCCGCCGCCGGTCAGAATCCCGATCCTGTTCTTGACCATCTGCTCCCCTCCCCACGACCTTGAGGAACTGAGGTGACGATACCTGCATCGTCGCCACGGCGACAAGGGGGAGCGGAGCCCGTTTTCCTGGGTTCCGCCGCAACCGCCACTGGACAACACGGGACGGGAAACTGATAATCGCCTCGGTTCCTGAATCATGCAGACGGGCGCACTCGCGTTCGAGTGGCTGGAAAACCCCGCCTGAGATGGCATCGAGGCCCCGATTTTGGCGAGACTGGCTTGGCTGCAATGGATAGCGGCGGCACTTACGGTGGGAGGCCTGGGCTATCTGGCGCTAAGCCTGGCCAGCGCGTGGCGCTTTTTACGGCGGCGCCCCAGGGCCACGAACTCCTTCCGGCCGCCGGTTTCCGTGCTCAAGCCGCTGCGCGGCGCCGACCCGGATTTGGAAGCCGCTCTGCGCAGCCATCTGGAACAGGATTACCCCGCCTACGAGGTGATCTTCGGCGTGGAAAGCGCCGCTGACCCTGCCGCCTCGACGGTGCGCAAGCTCATGGCGGAATATCCCCAGCGCGCCATCCGGCTGGTGGAGTGCCCGGACGAGTTGGGTTCCAACCGCAAGGTGAGCAGCCTGGTGCAGATGCTGCCCCATGCCGGAGACCGCCTGCTGATGGTAAGCGACAGCGACGTGCGCCTGGCACCGAATGCTTTGCGCGAGGTATTGGCGCCGTTTGAAGATGCGCGCGTGGGCATGGTGACGTGCCTCTATCGCGGCGTACACGGCGGAGGCTTGTGGTCCAGGCTGGAGGCTCTGGGAATCAGCTCGGAGTTCACGCCCGGCGTGCTCACCGCGCGAGAGCTGGAGGGCGGCGTGCACTTTGCCCTGGGAGCGGCCATGGCCATCCGGCACGACGTGCTGGAGAGCGTTGGAGGATTTGGAGCCCTTGTAAGCCATCTGGCTGATGACTACGAATTGGGTTTGCGCACCCACCAGGCTGGTTATCGTGTGGTGCTGGCCGGGACCGTGGTGGACAACCATTTGCCGCGCTATTCGCTGGCCGGGTTTTGGGAACACCAGTTGCGCTGGGGACGAGGCATCCGCGACGCGCGACCCGCGGGCTACGCTGCAATGATCTTCACCTTCGGCTTGTTCTGGTCGGCCCTGGCGGTGCTGTTTTCGCAGGGGGCATCCTGGGCGTGGTCATTGTTCGCGGTGGCGCTGGCCTTGCGCGTGGTGCTGGCCCTGGTGGCGGGCGTGGGAGTTCTGGGCGACCGCCAGGCGCTGCGCGACCTGTGGCTGCTTCCTCTGCGCGAGCTGGCCGCCTTTGCCGTCTGGCTGGTGAGCCTGTTCGGCCACACCGTGACCTGGCGCGGCGAGCGCTTCCGCTTGCGCAAAGGGCGGCTGTTCGCCATTCGTCCTGCGGAGCGTGCCCGGTAGATTTTTCCCTTTCTTATCCATGGCGCGAAAACAAATCATCTGCATCACCCGGCACATGAAAGACGAAGACCCGGACCGGCACATCGCCTACCTGGGCATCGGCACGGAGTCCGGCTGGTCGGAGATGCTGATGGCGGAAGAGGTCACGCGCCAGTTGCAGTTGCCCGAAGGCGACCGCTATTACGTCCGCGGGCGCGACGGCTGGGAGGCCGAGGTGAAGCTTGGCCGGTGCCAGTTCTGCGCGCGCCATCACGAGTTTTTGCGCACGGCACCCGACCTGACCGCGCGCGACAAGCTGCTGACCCTGCCACAGTGCGGAGAACCCTGATCCCGAATTGCGCCCGGCGCAAAACGGTGTAGAATCGCGCGCCATGACGCCGCCCTCAGCCAGCCCCCTCGCCCGCGCGTGGGACCGCTTTCCCTTGAAGACGCACCACCTGTGGATGAACGCGCTGTTGCTGGCCATCCCTGCCGCCATTGGCGCTCACGTGATGCACGCCAGCCCGCTCGTGATCTTCGGGTTGGCAGCGCTCGCGATTATTCCCCTGGCGGCGGTGCTGGGCGAAGCTACAGAGGCCCTCTCCGCCTACTCCGGGCCGCTGGTGGGCGGCATTCTGAACGGCACCATGGGCAATGCCACCGAGCTCATCATCGGCTTCTTCGCGCTGCGCGCGGGACACATCGAGGTGGTGAAGGCGTCGCTTTCCGGCAGCATCATCGGAAACCTGCTGTTGGTGCTGGGACTGAGCATTCTGGCGGGCGGCATCGGGCGTGAGAAGCAGCAGTTCTCGCGCACCGCCGCGGGCGCCAACAGCAGCATGCTGTTTCTGGCGGTGGCCGCGCTGGTAATGCCCGCCGTTTACGACCTTTCCGTGGCCGGCACGCTTTCCCACGAGGACATCCACGTGAAGACGCTGAGCCTGTGGACCAGCGTCATCCTGATGGCGGTGTACGGTATCAGCTTTCTTTTCATGCTGAGGACGCACAAGACGCTGTTCATTGCGGCGGAGGAAGAAGTGGCGAAGCCGAAGACTTCGGTGAAGTCGGCACTGCTCTCGCTGGGGTTGGCCACGGGCATGATCGCGCTGATGAGCGAGATGATGGTGGACGAAATCGGCGCCGTTACCACGGAGCTGGGCATGACGGAGCTGTTTGTGGGCGTGATCGTGGTGGCCATTGTGGGCAACGCCGCCGAGCATTCCACCGCCGTGCTGATGGCCATGCGCAACAAGATGGACCTGGCCATGACCATCGCCGTGGGCTCCTCGACGCAGATCGCGCTTTTTGTGGCGCCGCTTCTGGTCTTTCTCTCCTGGGCTATCGGCAAGCCGATGTCGCTGGTGTTCAACGCATTTGAGATCGCCGCCATCGCGCTTTCCGTGATTATCGTGGAGATGATTTCCTCGGATGGCGAAAGCAATTGGTTCGAGGGCGTGCAACTGCTGGCGCTCTACGTGATTCTGGGTGTGGCGTTCTACTTCGTGCCGGGGTAGTTGGTGCCGTTGCTACGCGGTAGCTTGTACTTTCCCGCTGCATGGTTCCAGCGAATCTTCAGCATTTCGAAGAAAATCATCAGGCCGTCCTTGATGGGGCTGATCTTGGAGCGCTCGTCGTGCGCCCACTCGACCGGGACTTCGCGAGTCACGA
>CAYRII010000016.1:16210-20247 GCA_964424245.1 uncultured Terriglobales bacterium
AGTTCAGGGTCAAAGCCCCAGCGCTCGATGCGCTGCAGCGCAAAAATAGTTTGCGCGGCCGGACGGGTGAAGGCTTTGAAGCCGCACTGGGTGTCCTTGTAGGGCAGGCCGAGCACGGCGCGCAGCATCAGGTTGAAGACGCGGCCAAAGAACTGGCGGTAGAGCGGCTGGCGCTCGGTCTGGAGTTCCCGTTGCAGCCAGCGCGAGCCGATGGCTACCTCCGCTCCTTCGGCCAGAGCTGCGAAGAGCTTGCTCGCCTCGTGGATGGGTGAAGAGAGGTCGGCATCGCTGAAGAACAGGACCTGTCCCTGTGCCTGCTGCATGCCGTGGCGCACGCTGTATCCCTTGCCGCGGTTGCCGGGGTTTTCCACCAGCCGCACCGCGGGATGGCGCGCCGAAAAGCCGCGCACCAGCTCTGCTGTCTCGTCGCGCGAGCCGTCGTTCACCACCAGAACTTCGGCGTCCCACTGTTCCCGTTCGATGTGCGCCAGCACTTTTTCCAGGGTCCGGGAGATGCGCTGGCCCTCGTTGTACGCCGGAATGATGATGCTGGTTGCGGGCCCGGGCATGAGTGGCGGCATGGTACCAAATTCGACGGAACTATCTATCAAGACGCGGCCTGAGAGGAACGACCTTCACGCGGCCTCGGAATTCGCGCGGAGCATGGCGAAGAACTGCGGCACAAGCTGCGGATCGAGCAGGCCGCTGGCGGCCTCCTCGCGCAGGACGTGCCCGGCTTCTGCAGGCGCCAGAGCGGACTTATAGGGACGCTCGGTGCGCAGCGCGTCGTAGATGTCGCCCACCTGCAGCACCCGCGCCAGCAGGGGAATGGCTTCGCCGCACAGCCCGTCCGGGTAGCCAGAGCCGTCCCAGCGCTCGTGGTGGTGGCGGATGATGGGCAGCACCAGCTGCAGCGAGCGCAGCGGCCGGCAGATGTTCTCGCCGGTCTCCGGATGCAACTTCATGATCTGCCACTCTTCAGGCGTCAGCCGCGAAGGCTTGCGGAAGATCTCATCGGGCACGGCGATCTTGCCCACATCGTGCAGGATTCCGCCGCGATGCAGAGCCAAGATTTCGTCGTCGCCCAGTCCCAGATGGCGCCCAAAGCCGGCGGCATAGCCTGCCAGCCGGTCGCAATGCCCCAGGGTATAAGGATCGCGGGCTTCCACGCCTCGCGCCAGCGATTCGATCACCGCTTCGGCGTGCTCCAGCTCGTCGGTGTATTCCTTCAGGCGGAACAGGGAGCGAATGATGGCGTAGAGTTCTTCGGCGTAGTACGGCTTGGTGAGGAAATCATCGGCGCCCGCCTCAATGCCTTGCAACTTGTCCTGGCGGCGCGCCAGCCCGGTGATCAGCACCACCGGAATCAACCGCGTGCGCGGGTCGTTCTTGAGCGCGCGGCACAGGTCGAAGCCGGACTCTCCCGGCAGCACCACGTCGAGCAGTACGACGTCCGGCAGCCGGGATTCAATCTGCTCCCGCGCTTCCTCGGCGCTGCGCGCGCTGGCCACCTCGTATCCGTGGTCCGCGAGCAATTTTTCGGTCATCCGGCGCGCGGTCTCATCATCCTCGACAAGCAGAATGCGCGGAGTGCGCCGACGGGAGGAAATGTCCTTCATCGCCACTATTTCACCTTACCTCTCCTGCGCACCCGATGCAACCGCAGGGGCCGGCAATCGCCGCTTTATGAGGGAGGAACGTTGCACCGGGCGCGTTGAAAGGATTAGGCTTGCGCCATGCGCGGGAAACAGATGCTGGTCGCGGTGTGCTTTCTGGCGGGTACCGCGACTGCCGCTGCGCCGCCCAACATTGCTTTCGGCAAGTGGCTCGCTGCGGAGTGGCGGGTGGGTGCGGCCGAGCAAACCACTGTCATGCTCAAGGTGCGTGCCCTCTACGTAAACGGCCGCCTGCGCGAATACACCCTGGGTGAGCCCCATTCCGTCACCGACCGGCTTTTCGTGGTGCGGCGGGCGTACCGCCTGAACGATCTTCTGCCCGGAGAAAAGAGCACGCTGCCGCGCTGGAGGTGGCAGCGGGGCGGATGGCTGCTGGTGAACCGCGCCACGGGTAACGTCGCCGAGCTCCGCCTGCCCGAATTCGACGCCTATCACTCCGCGGCGAGCTGGTTTCGCGACTACGTTGCCTACTGCGGCGTGTCTGAGAACGGCGGCAAGCTGTTCGCCGTGGTGGCACAACTGGGCCGGAAGAAAGCCGTGCTGCGCAAGGAACTGGGCCTGGCTCGCAGCGGCGAGCTGCCGGATTCGGAGTGTTCCCCGCCGGAATGGCAGCGCGCACCGGTTCGCGTTCTTTTTGAGCCAACGGGCGGCGAGAAGCTGATGTTTGAGGTGCGCGGCCATGAGGCCGGCCCGGTGATTGAGGAAGAAGACGAACCCTAGAAAGAGCCCTCTCCGATGAAGACATTGGACGAATACCTGCGTGAAGCCGAACAGGCTCACGGGCATCTATGTGCCGGGCAGGTGCTGGGCGTTCGCCTGGCCATGCTCGGCCTGGAAAAACTGGGCATCGACGACCCGCGCGGCAAAGACCGCAAGCGGCTGGTAACGTTCGTGGAAATCGACCGCTGCGCCACCGATGCCGTGGCCGTCGTCACCGGCTGCCGCCTGGGCAAGCGCGCGCTGAAGTTCCGCGACTGGGGCAAGATGGCAGCGACATTTGTGGATGTGCAAAGCGGCCGCGCCATCCGCGTTGTGGCTCGGGAGTCCTCGAAGGGGTTGGCGCGCGAAATGCATCCCGAACTGGAAAGCAAGAACCAGCAGCAGATGCTGGCCTACCGCGAGATGCGCGAAGAAGACCTGTTCGACACGCAATGGGTGAAGGTGGATTTGCCGCCGGAGGAGTTCCCCGGCTACAAAGGCGAGCGCGTGGTGTGCTCCGAGTGCGGCGAGGGCATCAACTTCCGGCGCGAGGTGCGGCGAGAAGGCCGCGCGCTTTGCCGCGCCTGTGCCGGCGAGCGCTATTACCGGCCACTTTGAGCCGCGGCTCCCTCGCGGACCCGGTTATTCCTTCTTGGCTTTGGTCTTGGCAGTGGACTGCGCGCCGCTGCCCGACTTTCCGCTCTTGCTCGATTGCGCTCCAGTGGCACTAGCAGCGGTTTGCTCGGTATCTTGCTTAGCTTCTTCTGTGCTGTCCTTTTTCTTCTCGCCGGATTTGGCTTTGGACTTGTCCTTGCCCACGGCGGCCTTCTTCTTGGCCTCTTTCTTGGCCTTGGCCGCGCGCTCACGGGCGGAGAGGCCGCTCTCGTCGCAACCCCGCTCCTTGGCCAGGCCAGGCGGTACGTTGCAGTCGCCCCAGCCTTCTTTCTCGCCCTCGTCCCAGCCCTTGGGTCGCTCGTCGGGACCCTTCTCGCCATCGGCCTGAGTGGCCTTCTGCCCGGATTTCCCCTTCTCGGCAGACTTGCTCTTCTTGGCAGACTTGCTCTTCTCGGCGGACTTGTCCTTACCCTTGTCACCGCTCTTCCCCTGAGCCAATGCGGGAAGTGAAGCCAGGGCCAGACATACTGCCAGCGCCATCACGATCCTCAGAATATGGCTGCGCATAGTTTGTTCCTCCTCCCCCTGAGATGCAGATTCTGCTCCTTCGGGTAGGGCGGTGACAAGTGACCCGAGGACATGTACTGCCGGAAGTTACCCGGAAGTAGACAGTTCTTCGACGGCGCGGGCTACACGCAGCATGGTGACTTCGTCGAAGTGACGCGCCAGGACCTGCACGCCGATGGGCAAACCGGCGGTGGACCGGCCGCAGGGAACGGAAATGCCCGGAATGCCGGCCAGGTCGGCGGTGACGGTATAGATGTCGGCCAGGTACATGGCCAGCGGGTCGTCGGCCTTTTCACCCAGCTTGAAGGCGGGGGTGGGTGACGTAGGGGTTACGATGGCGTCCACTTTGACGAACGCTTCGTCGAAGTCACGGGTCAAGAGCGTTCGCACTCTCTGCGCCTTCAGATAGTAGGCGTCGTAGTACCCGGCGGACAGGGCGTAGGTGCCCAGCATGATGCGGCGCTTCACTTCGGCGCCGAA
>CAYRII010000017.1:0-19919 GCA_964424245.1 uncultured Terriglobales bacterium
GGCGCCGGCGGCCAGCGCCTTGGTGATGTCGCCAGAGAACTTCACGCCGCCGTCGGCGATGATCGGGATGTCGGCGTCCTTCACCGCGCGATAGGCCTCGGCGATGGCCGTAACCTGCGGCACACCGGCTCCGGTCACGATGCGCGTGGTGCAGATGGAGCCCGGGCCGATGCCGACTTTCACGGCATCCACGCCCAGCTTGGCCAGCTCGCAGGCTCCGTCGAAGGTGCCCACGTTGCCGGCAATCAGGTCCACGTCGGGGAGCTTCGCCTTGATCATCTTCACGGCTTCGAGCACGCGCGCCGAGTGTCCGTGCGCGCTGTCCATGGCCAGCACGTCCACTTTGGTCTTGACGAGTTCCTGTGCGCGCTCCAGAAAATCTCCGGTGGCGCCGATGGCGGCGCCCACGCGCAACCGTCCCTGCGCGTCCTTGGCCGAGCTGGGGTACTTGAGTTTCTTCTGGATGTCTTTGACCGTAATCAGGCCCTTCAGGGTGTAGTTCTTGTCCACGACCAGGAGCTTTTCCACGCGGTGCTGGTGCAGGATCTTTTCCGCTTCTTCGAGCGTTGTGCCCACCGGCACCGTGATGAGGTCGTCCTTGGTCATGACCTTGCTGATGGGAATGTCGGTGCGCGTCTCAAAGCGCAGGTCGCGGTTGGTGAGGATGCCGACCAGTTTTTTGTTCTTGGTGATGGGCACGCCGGAGATCTTGTATTTGCGCATGACGTCGAGGGCGTCAGAGATCTTGGCCTCCGGCGACATGGTGACCGGGTCCACGATCATGCCGCTCTCCGAGCGCTTCACCTTGTCCACTTCGCCGGCCTGCTGCTCGACGGTGAGGTTGCGGTGGATGATGCCCAGCCCGCCCTGCTGCGCCAGCGCAATGGCCAGGCGCGACTCGGTGACCGTGTCCATGGCGGCGCTGATGATGGGGATGTTCATGTGGATGTTGCGCGTGAGGCGGGTCTGGGTGTTGGCGTCGGCGGGCACCACCTCGGAGCGCGAGGGCAAAAGCAGCACGTCGTCAAAGGTGAGGGCTTCGGGAACCGGGAAGTGAATCATGAATGCCTCGGCTTTCGTGGTAATTCGGAGGTCCCTCGCTGCGCTCGGGATTTCGGCAGCGGGCTCCCGCTCGTCCCTGAAAGCGGGACTCGCTCACGCCCGCCAAGCGCCTCAACTTCGGGAACGGGGAAGTGAATCATGGTTTATTCTAGCACCGGGTTCTCACCGGTCGCGGCGACTGTGTGGGCCGCCGCGGAGGAGGCTGACGGACCGGCGCTGAAAATGTTGGGGCGAAGGCGAAATTTCCAGGCCCTGCCGGGAGACGAGGGGCACCCCCCTATGTGGTCTATTGGAATCAACGGGTTACGGCCATTGGTCTGGCGATGTGGCTGATTTTCAAGGGCGTTAGGTCTGCGGTCTTTGAAAACAAGGGAGTTATTTTCACTTTGCTAATATAACTAAAATAATTATATCTCGATTGTGGGGTTTGTCAAGAGGAAAATCGGGGATTTAGTCACCTGCCGAGGCACTCCGCTAGGGCGGCGGCTTGGCAGTGGGCGTGGTCGCAGCGGGTGGCTGGGGCAGGCGTTTGAGCACCACCAAGGCGTCGTCGGCGTGCTGCACGCGCCCGAAGAATGCACGCAATTCCGGGATCTGCTCGGCGGGCAGGCTGAGGGTCTTGATTTCGAGGGACGCGGTGGAGGCCAGGAGAGTGCCTCCTTGGGTGACTTTTTGACGGTAGGTGGCAAAGGGAGTCACCAGTTCGACCGGTTCAGGCAGGGTATCGACAGCGAATCCCTCGGGCAGCTGGAACTCGAAGTAGTAGCCAGTGGTGCGCAGATATCGGAACTGAAAGGGGTAGCTGCGCTGCTCGGAAGACGGCCATGGCAGCGAAAACTTAAGCAATGAGGGACGGAACAGGAGAAGCTCACCCGCCTCCTGCGCGAAATACGGAGCCTCAATTTCGTGGCTTTGCGAGATGGATCCGGGTTTGTCCAGGCCGGCAACACTCATTTTCCTGACCACGACGCCGGGCAGAGAGCCCGCGATCCAGTTTTCCGCCCGACGCATCCATGCTTCGTGAGTGTCCCCTTGCAGCGCCTCCCGCTCCAGTTCCGCGACATGACCCCAAGCGCTTTCCAGGAGCTTGCCCAGCAACTTGCCGTTCGAGGAGATAGTGAAGTCGCCGGTAAGCAAGCGGCGGTTCACGGAACTGGAGGCGACTGGGGTTTCGATAATGTGTGCGCGGCCGCTATCGACCAGGAGGGCCGAGGTGCCCTGGAGGGGAGGGGGCAACTGGCCGAAGGGGGTGCGATCGTCGGTGGGGTCGAAGAGGAGCAGCCTGCCCAGTTGGGGATGCTCCAGGAGGGAGGGGGAGTCTTCCAGGTCGGCGGCCTCCGGCAAAGGGATAGCCGCGATCATGTGGTTGAAGTTGAGAGGCGAAGGAAAATCGCGGACCACGCCCCGCCGGTTGGTGTTAATGAGCACGGGATAGAGCACCAGTTCGCGGGCGCGAAACAAGCTGCGCAGGAGGGTGACTTTGTCCTTGCAGTCGCCGTAGCGGTTGGCGAAGGTCTCGGAGGCGAGGTGGGGCTGGTAGCCGCCAATGCCGATTTCGATGGCCACATACCGGACTTGCTTCTGGACGAACTCGCCCAGGGCCTGCGGACTGGCGAGGCGGCGAGCCGTGTCAGAAATTTGCGGGGAAGGGACGAACCGCGGCTCCATGAGCTGGCTGGCCCAGCGCGCCACGTCGTCCCAGGAGGCAAAGGGCTGGCCGCGCACGTCCCCGCCAGCGGGAAAATAAGAAACGGCCAAAGTGGCTGCCAGGCTGATGCGTGGCGGCATGCCTTCTTCTTCCGGAATGGCGGGCAGGTTGGCCAGTTCCCACACCCAGACGTTGCCTTCCTGCCTGGGTTCAAAGGCAGCGTGGTTGAGAATGCGGTGGCGGTATTCCCAGTTGCGTGGCGTCTCCAGTTCGAAGCGGGAGCTCAGAACCGGGTAGATCTGCTGAAAGTACCAGACGTCCTGGAGGATGCGAGGGCGGTGGCGGCGCTCGAACTCGAAGGCGATGATGCTGTCCACTTCCACCTGGGGAATGAACAGCATCAACATCCGGTTGTCATCAAAGAGGATTCCGGATTCGGCGGAGAGCTGGGTTTCCACCGCGTCCTTCATGCCCACTTCGTGGACCACCCCCGGGCCCTTGAGATTCCAGGCCTTGAGGTCAGAGATTCTGGTTTCCGGATCGAAAGGCAGGCGGATCCAGGCGAGGCGGTCGCCCTCGCGGGCGAGAATGCGGTAAGCGAGCCGGAAGCGGCTCTTGATCTCGCCGGATTCCGCAATTACAGTGCGGCCCCAGTCGACCAGGCACACGGCCTTGGTGCCGGGCGGATAGTCCGGGAGAGGCGCAGTACGCAGGCCGAGCACCCAGTCGGGCGCCCCGGCCAGCGTGGGCGGCGGCAGCAGAGTTCCCAGGAGGATAACGATCCAGAACGCCATTCTTCCATGGGCCATGAAAACCTCCGTAGAGGAATCTATGGCCGCCGAAAGACCAGAACTGCCTGGTCACTGGCGGCGGCGAAATCGTAGAAGCGCTTCAGCGGAACATAATTTCCATCCGCCGGCACCATGGCTGCGTGAGTGCTGGTCCGGCTACGGCAAAGGACACTGTTTCCTTCCGGGCTGGCGGACGATTCGTACTCGGAGATTACAAGCTTCTCGCTCCGCTGGGGAGGAAGGTATTCCACCTGGTAACCGGGCGGAGGGAGCACGCGAGCTTCCAGCGTAAGGGACTGGGGGATTTGGAGATAGATGGGGTGTTTGCGCTTCCATGCGGTAAAGCGGCTGCGCGCGTGGAAGAGGTTGGGCTGAACGATCAAGCGCGGGCCGAGTACCTGAGCGGCGCCGGGCAATTCCAGGCGAAAAGTGATGCGAGCCGTATCGCTGGAATCGTCCAGCCCCTCCCAGAGCACGTCCTGGATGACGGCCGTGGGGAACAATTCCTGAATCTGCTCGCGCAACTTCTGCTGGCGCTCTTCACGGGAGGTTTCGAAGAACTCGTTTCTCCGCTCCAGGGCGTGCTGACCCCAGTAGGTCGTGGTCCACTGCACGCGTGCGTCGCCTTCGGGCGTCAGTTGCAATTCGATCTGACGATGCCGGCGGTTCTGCTCTGGTTCGAGCAGAGCGGTCTTGCCTTCCTGGGAGGTCTTTTCACCGAGGCGCAGTCCCCTAACCCCCTGCTTCTCCCAAGCAATCCAGCCCAATGGGGCAAAGCGCGTGCCGGGGTCAAAATAACGGAGTTCTTCGCCCCGGTTCACTACCGCGACTTCGTCGTCCAACTGGTCCACCATGTTGATGCCAGGATCAAATATGTTGTCGTCCCGTTCGGCCACCAAAACGACGTCGGCCGTGAAACCAGCGGCCCGGCACAGGCCGACGAAAAGCCGGTTGATCTCGTCGGAAGTCCCGTATCCCAGCTTCCAGACGTCCTCGGCCGACTTACGCTCCTTCATCCCTTCGCGCTTGAGTTCCTTCTTGTTGTACGCCTCCTCGTAGGAAAGGTTGCGGATGCGCTCCTGGACGGCGAGATAGAGCTTGCGCAGCTTGGCGTCCGGTGCATCCTGCGGAGCAACGATTTGCTGCACGGCGCCGGCCAGAGCCTTGGGTTTGCCAATGAAATCGTTGACATACTCCCCTATATACTCTTCCAGAGACTTGAAGCCCCAGTAGACGCGGGGATAATCCACGTAATAGCGAACCTTGAGGGAATTGGCTGGAGGCATGGCGGGTTCTTCCTCGAAAGCGGGAATATCGCGCAGAACGACCGTGCGCGTGCCGTCCTTTTCCAACTGGAACTCCTTTCCGGCGGAGACGAATCGAGGCAGCAGGCGAGGGCTCGAGCCGCCCTTGGCTGAACGGAACTCGAGTTGCGCTTCGCGGACGAACAGGTTTTCCTGGATCACCCAGGGGCCACCCACGGGTGCGTCGGACTTTCGCTTCCAGCGCACGCGGTATTCAATGATGGTGCCCGGGTGGACGCCCGGCAGGGAAAAGGCTTTTGCCATCACCCGTTGCCCGCGGCGGTAGCGCGCCAGGGTTTTTTCGTAGATGGCGCCCGTGAACGGGGTGATGCTTCCATCGGGTTGAATCACGCGGGCGGTGATCTGATCGGCTTCGAGGTGCTTGCGAACGTAGGGGATTTCCACGTTGGCGTACTCGCGGCCCTTTTCCGTGAAAATCTTGATGCGGTAGTAGACTTCCCAGAACTTCTTCTCGTCGTCGCGACTCTCCTTCTTGAGCAGGATCATGGCGCTGGCGCCCGGCTGTGCGGGGTTGTCGCGGAGGGCGAGGTCTGCGGGCGCAACCGGCGGCCAGGAAAACTGCTCCTGCGCCAGCAGGGGGAAGGCCGCCAGGAATAGGCCCAGGCCTGTGATTCTGGCCAGCGCTAGTGCAGAGGGCGAAGCCATCACACCACTACCAAAGATTTCGGCACTATAGGCCAGCGGGCAAGTCGAGTCAACACTTGGAGATAGGCCGCTGGTCGGCGGTTGCCCCGCGGAGGCGTCCGCCCATTTGTTTTTTGACACGGGCGGGCGTAAAATGAGCGTGAGTTGACTGTTGTGGCGAAGCACACCAGTGGGCGAGAGCCCACTTTTATTTTGAGTGCTTAGCACCCGGTGCTTAAGCACCCGGTGCCCAGTACCCAGTGCTCAGATGGCGGCGGATTCAGAGCGTATACGCGACATAGCCGGGCGGGTGGCGGCATCCGCCGGCCTGGAGCTGGTGGAGGCGGAGTTGCGTGGCGACGGCCGCTTCCGAGTGCTGCGCATTGTGATTGACAAGCCGGGGGGCGTGGGCCACGACGACTGCGCTGCGGTGAGCCGCGAGGTGGCGGCCATCCTGGACGTCGAGGATGCCGTGCCCGGCGGGCCGTACACGCTGGAGGTATCGTCGCCGGGGCTGGACCGGAAGCTGACGCGGGCCGAGGAGTACGAGCGCTTTACCGGCAGCCGCGTGCGCCTGCGGACGCGGCAACCGGTGGAGGGCAGCCGCAGCTTTGAGGGACGGCTGGAGGCGTTTGGCGAGGGCCGGCTCACGCTGGAGCTGGCGCCGCCCCAGGGCGAGCGCCGGGGCCGTGCCAAGGGGCGCAAGGTGGCGCCCGAGCCGGGCCGGAGAGTGGAGATCGAACTGGCCAACGTGGAAAAGGCCAACCTGGTGCCGGAGATTTAGGCAACTGCGAACTTAGAACTACGAATTACGCACGACAAACGAAGAACGCAAGAACGAATTCACATGCCGAGCCTGCTATTTCAACAGATTGACGCGCTCAGCCGCGAAAAAGGCATCGACCCGCAGATCGTCGTGAGCGCGGTGGAAGACGCCATTGTGGTGGCCACGCGCAAGTACTACAAGTCGCAGGAAGACCTGCGCGCGGAGCTGGACAAGGAAACCGGCGCCATCACCGCCTTTGCCGTCAAGCGGGTGGTGGAGGGCGCGGAGCAGGTGGAAGACCCCAACCTGCAGATGACGCTGGCGGAAGCCAAAAAGCTGGACGCGGCCGCCGCGGTAGGCGGCGAGGTGCGCATTAACAAGCCCACGGATGTGCTGGGGCGCATTGCCGCGCAGACGGCCAAGCAGGTGATCTTCCAGAAGGTGCGCGAGGCGGAGCGCGAAACCGTTTACAACGAGTACATCAACCGCGTGAATGAAATCGTCACCGTGACGGTGCGGCGCCAGGAAGGCCCGGAGGTGATCTTCGAGCTGGGCACCACCGAGGCGCGCATGCCGCGCAAGGAACAGTCGCGCCTGGAGTCGTTTGCCATAGGAGAACGGGTACGCGCCGTCATCGTGCGCGTGGAAAAGGCCGCCAAGGGGCCGCAGGTAGTGGTCTCGCGCGCCGCCCCGGAGCTGGTGCAGCACCTGTTCCAGACCGAGGTGCCGGAGATCTACGACGGCACCGTGGTCATCCGCGCCATCGCCCGCGAGGCCGGCGAGCGCACCAAGATTGCGGTGATGTCCCGGGACAAGGACGTGGATTCGGTGGGCGCCTGCGTGGGCATGAAGGGGATGCGGGTGCAATCCATCATCCGCGAGCTGCGCGGCGAAAAGATCGACATCATCGAATTCCACGACGACGTCGTTGTCTTTGCGGAAAAGGCGCTGCAGCCCGCCAAGGTAGGACGGGTGAGCATTCTGGATGCGACGGAGAAACATTTGGAAGTCATCGTGGACGACTCGCAGCTCTCGCTGGCCATCGGGAAGAAAGGCCAGAACGTCCGCCTGGCGGCCAAGCTGCTGGGCTACCGCATTGACATCAAGAGCGAAGAGGAGAAGCGCCAGGAGGTCGAGCTGCAAATGTCCGCCCTGGTGGGCGGGCAGACCACGCCGCTCGAGGAGGTGCCCGGCCTGGCGGAAGGGCTCATTCAGAAGCTGGTGGGCGCCGGTGTCTCCAGCGTAGAGAGCCTGGCCGACATGACGCCGGAACAACTCGAGGCCATTCCGGGCGTTGGGCCGAAGACGGTGGAAAAAATCAGCCTCGCGGTGAATAATTATTTTGTCAGTTTGGGCGTAGAAGCCGCGCCGGCCGGCGAATTGCCGCCGGACGCGGTTCCCGAAGCGGAGATGACGGAACCACCGGCGGGCGACATGGCTACGGCACCAGCGGAAGCCGTTTTGGAAGAGGCGGCTGCCGAAGGCGAAGCGGAAGGGACCGCAGCCGAGGCCGTGGACGCGCCCGCGGAGGAAGCGGTCGAACTGGCGGCGGAAACGGCACAGGTAGAAGGGGCAGCGGATTCGGCGCAGGCGCTGCCGGAAGGGGAAGCAGCGGAAAGTGCGCCCGCGGCGGAAACCACGGATGAGGAGCCACAGACGCAGTCGTAGCAGCGGAGATTTTCCGGCGATGGCAGAAGTTGCCGAAGCCGGGAATGGCGAAGACGAAGAACGAGATCGTAAGCTTCACCCCGCGCGTCCTGCTAAGGGGCGCCGGTCATACCAGGGGGCTACGATGAAGACTTAGCGGGAGATTCGGGGGAGCACGAGGCGGATGGAAAAAGTTCGAATCAACGATTTGGCCCGGGAGCTGGAAGTCAAGAGCAAGGCAGTCCTGGAGGTTCTTCCCAAGGTGGGCGTCAGCGGGAAGAAGACGCACTCCAGTTCCGTCGAGGTCGATGAAGCCGAGAAGGTGCGGCAGCATTTCCGCGCCCAGGCCGAGGCCTCCTCCCCGAGCGCCCGCGGCGCAGGCCGCGCGGCTCGCCCTGCCGCCGACGAAATCAAGCCGAAGTTCGATCTTTCCAGGATCTCCAAGCCCGGAGACGTCCTGAAGGCGATCTCCAAGCAGGTGGAAAAGCCTGCTGCCAAGCCGGCCAAACCTGTGGCTGCCAAGATAGCGGCGCCGCCAGTGGCCAAGCCGGTACCCGCAGCAGCGAAACCGGCTGCGGCCCCCAAGGCTGCCCCGCCAGCGGCGCCGGCTGGCACGGCGACACCGCCCGCAGCGACTGTAGCGCCAAGCCCCATGGCGGCCGCACCACCCGCGGCCCCCAAGACGGAAGCGCCGGCGGCGCAAAGACCTCTAGTTTCGCCGCGCCGCGTGATTCGACCGCAGACGGGCCCGCGACCGGTTTACAAAGCTCCGGCCAGACCGCCGGCGGGAGCATCCGAGCAAGCCGCTGCGGCGCGTCCGGTGCCGGGCCAGCCGATTTTCAAGCGCCCCCGGCCCGCTGCGGGCGCGCGTTCGCCGATGCGCCCGGGCGAACGACGTCCCATGCATCCCACGCGGCAATCGCCCGTCGGTACCCGGCCTGGGCGGGCCATGGGAGCAGGTCCAGGTATGGCGCCACCTCCCGGACGCCCCATGAGCCGGCCCGGAGGTCCCTCGCGGCGTCCCGGACAGCGCTATGTTCCGCGCGGCGTGAAGGAAGGCCCCATGAAGGGCTACCGGCCGCCACCGCGGCTGGTTCCGATTTCCACCGAGCCCTTGCCCATTACGCGCACCATCACCATCACCGAGGGCATCAGCGTCAAGGACCTGGCCGAGAAGCTGGACGTGCGCGCCAAGGACCTGATCGCGCGCCTGCTGGCCCGCGGCGTCTTCGCCACCATCAACCAGACGCTCGATGCCGAACTGGCGAACGAAATGGCGCGGCAGTTCGGCGCCGACACCAACGTGATCAGTTTTGAAGAGCAGGTGGCGCAGGATGCTGTGGAAGCCTCCGATGTAGACACCGAAACCGCGCTGCAGACCGAACCGCGCCCGCCGGTGGTGACGGTGATGGGGCACGTGGACCACGGCAAGACGTCCCTGCTGGACTCCATCCGCGTCACCAGCGTGGCCGAGGGCGAGGCCGGGGGCATTACCCAGCACATCGGCGCCTACAAGGTCGGCATCAAGGACACGGAGTCACCCGCGTACGGGCGCGAGATCGTCTTCCTCGATACGCCGGGCCACGAGGCCTTTACGCGCATGCGCGCCCGCGGCGCCAAGGTCACCGACCTGGTGGTGCTGGTGGTGGCTGCCGACGACGGAGTGATGCCGCAGACGCTCGAGGCCATCGACCATGCCAACGCGGCCAAGGTGCCCATCATCGTGGCCGTCAACAAGATCGACAAGCCGGAGGCCATGCCGGAACGCGTCAAGAAGCAACTCGCCGACCGCGGTCTGGTTCCCGAAGACTGGGGTGGCAAGACGGTTTTCGTGGAAGTTTCCGCCAAGAAGAAGACCAACCTCAACCTGCTGATGGAAATGGTTTGCCTGGTGGCCGACCTGCAGGAGCTGAAGGCCAGTCCCGATCGCCCGGCAGTCGGGGCCGTACTCGAGGCCAAGCTGGATCGCGGACGCGGCGCAGTGGCCACCATCCTGGTGCAGAACGGCACGCTGCACAACGGCGATACGTTTATCGTGGGCAACGTGTTTGGCAAGGTTCGGGCCATGTTCGACGATCGCGGCAACGAGGTGGATACAGCGCCGCCTTCGACACCGGTGGAAATCCTTGGCCTCGAAGGCCTACCCCAGGCGGGCGATCAGCTCACCGTGATCGCCGACCGCTCCAGGGCCAAGCAAATCGCGCAGTACCGCGAGCAGAAAGCGCGCGAAGCGACGCTGGCCAAGAGCAGCCGCGTCTCGCTGGAAGGCCTGGCCGAGCAGATCAAGAGGGCGGGCTTCAAGGAGCTGCCGCTGATCCTGAAGGGCGATGTGCAGGGCTCGGTGGAGGTGCTGGCCGATTCCCTGGACAAGCTCTCCACGGAGAAAGTGAAGATCAAGATCCTGCACACCGGGGTGGGCGCCATCACCGAGACCGACGTGCTGCTGGCCTCAGCGTCGAACGCCATCATCATCGGTTTTAACGTGCGCCCGGAGCGCAAGGCGCAGGAGATCGCCGAGCAGGAGGAAGTTGATATCCGCCTGCACTCCATCATTTACGAGCTGCACGACGAGATCAAAAAGGCCATGACGGGGCTGCTGGAACCCACGATCAAGGAAACCTTTCTGGGGCGCGCCGAGGTGCGCGAAACCTTTCGCATTCCCAAGGTCGGCACGGTGGCCGGCTGCTACGTGCAGGAAGGCGCCATCAAGCGCGACGCACAAGTACGGCTGCTACGCGATAGCGTGGTCGTCTTCACCGGCAAGATCGCTTCGCTGCGCCGCTTCAAGGACGATGCCAACGAGGTGCGCCACGGCCTGGAATGCGGCATTTCCATCGCCAACTACGGCGACGTCAAGGTGGGCGACGTGATCGAAGCCTTTGTCACCGAGAAGATCGCTGCCGAGGCCATCGCCTAGGGCTCAGTCTGCCAGGTTGCCGTGAGCAGCCCAACTGAAGCGCCAATCCGGATGCTGCCGTGATCGCTTTTCTCACGCTCGACCTGCGCATTGAAGGCGCACGCTCTCTCAAGGACAAGCGCCAGGTGGTGCGCAGCCTGAAAGATGGACTGCGCTCCCGCTTCAACGTTTCCGTCGCCGAAATGGATGCCACCGACCTATGGCAGCGCGCCACGCTGGGCGTGGTTTCCATCTCCGCCTCGCGCGATTACCTGGAGGGCCTGATGCAAAAAGTGGAAAGGGAAGCCAGTGGTCTGGCTTCTGCCAGCGGAGCGGAGATTACGGATTCTTTCCTGGACTATCTCTAGAGGCCGCGTAGTCTCTGTAAGTTATTTATCATCAACGAGTTAGACGAGGCACCCGATTCTTGCTGAGCTCCCGCGTTCGAGGAATCGTACGGACCCATTGGCGGATGGAAATTCTGTTAGGCTCTTCGGTTTTTGGAAGGAGGCCGCGATGATGGAAGACAGAGGACGGGAACATCATCGCGAGCGCATGGCGGAAGCCTTGCTGCACGAAATCGGAGCGCTGCTGGAGGGCGAACTTTCCGACCCGCGCATCGGCCTGGCCACGATCAGCGAAGTGCAGCTTGCGCCGGATGGAAAATCGGCGCATGTGTACGTGAACGTGGACGGCGACGAACACGAAGCGGAAGAGACCATGGCCGGACTGTCCGCCGCGCGCGGGTACATCCGGCGCGAGATCGCCATCCGGTTGCGCCTGGCTCGCGCACCGGAACTTTTGTTTCACCTCGACCGCTCCCAGCAGTACGGCGCGCGCATCGACGAACTTCTGACTCGCGCCAGCCGGCAGAAGAAGAAATAGGTGCGCTTTCTGCAATGCTGCAGGGCGTGTGACCGGACCGTTCCTGCGACAGCCTCCTGCTACACTCGACTCTGATGGCCGAACGCCGCAAACTGGCTTTGGAATTGGTCACCGTGGCGGCGTTTTGCGCCTTCCTATTTTTCTTTGGCCTGGGCAGCTTCGGCCTCACCGGCCCCGACGAGCCGCGCTATGCGCAGGTGGCGCGCGAGATGCTCGAGCGGAATGACTGGGTGACCCCTACGCTTTACGGCGAGGCCTGGCTGGAGAAGCCCATTCTCTACTACTGGCACGCCCGGATCGCTTTCTCAATTTTTGGCGTGCACGATTGGTCGGCGCGGCTGCCCGGCGCCACGTTTGCCGCGCTTTTGGTGGTTGCGGCGTATTTTTTCATGCGGCGCTTCCGCCCGGGCGCGCAATTGGAAGCGGCCCTGATCCTTGCTTCCTCGGCCGCCATCCTCGGTTTCGGCCGCGGCGCCTCCACCGACATGCAGATCGCCGCTCCCTTCGCCCTGGGCCTGATGGCCTGGTACGCATGGCTGGAAGGCGGGCGCAAGTTGTGGCTGGCAGTTTTCTACATCCTGATGGGCCTGGCCACGCTGGCCAAGGGACCGGTGGCGCCGCTGCTGGCCGCGCTCATCGTCGTCGCCTACGCCGGCGTGCGGCGCGAACTTGGCATTGTGCGGCGCTCGCTCTGGCTGCCGGGCATAGCGCTGTTTCTGGCCGTGGCGCTGCCCTGGTACGTCGCGGTGCAGTTGCGCAATCCGGAGTTTTTCCGCGTCTTTGTCCTGGAGCACAACCTGGCGCGGTTTTCCACGGACCTTTACCGCCACCGCCAGCCGTTCTGGTTTTTCCTGCCCGTGCTGCTGCTGGGCCTGGCGCCGTGGAGCGCCCTGGTGGTGGCCGCAGTCGCTTCCAGCGTGCGCCGCTGGCGCGCGGCGGCGCCGAGCGGCGATTCGCTGCCGATGTTTTTTCTCGTATGGGGCGTCGTGCCGGTGCTGTTCTTTTCCCTTTCCCAATCGAAACTGCCGGGATACATTCTGCCGGCGCTGCCGGCCTTCGCGCTGCTGGCGGCTGAGTACGTTCACCGCCGTCAACAGGAAGAGGGACCGCCGGGCTGGCTGCTGCTGGCCGCGCACGCTGCCCTGCTGGGCGTGCTGACTTCCGCGGCACTGCTTTTTCCTTTCTTCGTCGCGCGCCCACACCTGCCGGTGCCGGGTTGGATGGGCGCCGTGGCAGGCGGCGTGGGTGCTTTGGTGTTTGCCGCGGTGCTGGTTTCCCTGCGCCGCCACGGACTCGGGATCGTGCGCTTCGTAACTCTGGCTCCGGTGATCGTCATTCTGGCCTACGTATTGCGCGTCGAAGCGCCCGTGCTGGACCAAGCGTTGTCAGCCCGTCCGGTGGCAGTGGACCTGGAGCGGCTGGGCACGGGGAACTCAGCGGTGGCGGTCTATCGGGCGCACCGCAACCTGGAATATGGGCTGGCGTTCTATCGCAATCGTGCGGTGGCGCGCTACGAGCGCGACCAGGCCCCGGCGGAAGACCATCTGGTAGTGGCGCCTGAGGGAAAGCGCGCCGAAGTGGAGGCGCAATCGAGCGGGCGACGCGTGTCGCGTGTCGGCGGGTTTGCGTCCAGAGGGCTGGAATATTTCTGGGTCTCGCAGAAATCAGGGGATGCTGCCCACTAGCTCTTCCGCGCCCCGTATCCAACGGGGTTCCGCAGGCTTTGCCAGTGGCGCCAAGGCGCACTAGACTGGCCCGGTTGCGCCGGGAAATGGTTTCCGGGAGCCGTTCGCTTCCGGCGCAAGACGCCTCCTGCTGGAGCCCTTTGCTTTGGAGATACTCGACCTCAGGCATTTCGCATCTGAAGACCTGCGCCCTCTGCTGGCGGAGGAGAGCGAGCATTGGTTGCGGCTACTGCGTTGGGATTACAGCGGCTCGGGGGAGATGATTCTGCGCTACCTGGACGCGCGCATTCTTCCGGGCTATGCCGCGGTGCACGGCGGCCGCGTGTGCGGCTACTCGTTTTTCGTTTACGAAGGCAGCAAAGGGATCATCGGAGACCTGTTTGTGGGGCGCGCGGCGCAGTTGCGCAACGGCGCCTCCGAACCAGTGGAAAGCGTGCTGCTGACGCACGTGATCGAAACGTTGCAGCAATCGCCCGGCATGCACCGCATCGAAGCCCAGCTTCTACCGCATCCCAAGGGCGCGATCACCCGGCCGTTCCAGGAAACAGGCTTTCGCGCGCAAACGCGGCTGTACATGGCGCTGGAGCTCGAAGGAGCCCTGGCGCAAGCCCCGCCGCCGCCGCCGGAGATTGCCATCCGCCCGTGGCGGGAAGACGATTTTCAACCCGCCGCGGCGATCATTACCGCCGCCTACCGCGACCACGTGGACTCCGAGATCAACGACCAGTACCGCACCATGAGCGGAGCGCTGCGCTTCCTGAACAACATCGTGCGCTTTCCCGGATGCGGGATTTTTGACGAAGACTCATCGCTCGTGGCGGTGCACAGGGACACGGGGCTCATGGTGGGACTGATTCTGTGCTCACGGGTGAAAAACGACGTAGGGCACGTCACCCAGGTGTGCCTGCTGCCCGAGCACAAAGGGCGCGGGCTGGGCCTGGCGCTGATGGCCGCCGCGAAAGCCAATCTCAGCCGGCGCCGTTTTGCGACGCTCTCGCTGACGGTGACGGAAGCGAATACCAGCGCCGTGGACCTCTACAGGAAGATGGGCTTCCGCATTGCCCACGTCTTCGAGGCGTTTGTGTGGGAGGGCTGAAGAGCGCGCACGCGAGAATTCAGTGGCGCAACAGCCACATGGCCCAGCCCGCAGCGATGGTACCCAGCAGGAAGAAGGCAAAGCACTGCAGGCCGTAGCGGATTTGCTCGCGCTCGGTGCTGCGCTGGGTAACACCGAAGACGATGGAGGTAAAGAAGGCGAAGACCAGAGCGGCGCTGAAGTGGGAAAGCTCGAGGCTCACGGCTTCTCCCCGATGGCGATGTGGTAGGCATCCACAGCGCAGATTACGTTGAGCAGGCCGGCCACCACGATGAACTTGGTGCCGTAGTCGGCGGTGGCCAAATCGATGGAACTGCGGCCCCAATCCATGAAGCGCGTCACCACGTACAGCAGGCCTGCGCCGATGTCTCCCACGAATCCCAGCATGTCGAGAATGTCGCCGGTATTGAACGTGTAGACCTTGCCGTTCATCAGGATTCCCAGCGCAAACATGGAAGTGACGGAGGCCATCAGCAGAAGCCCGCGCCCCCACTGTCCCAAGAGGAAGTGGCCGCCGCCGGGGACGAGCCAGCCGACGATGGGCGCGGCGATGGCCATGGGCGTCAAAGGCCGCGGCTCTTCGCCGGCGGACTTGGATTCCGGCTGCTCGGCGCGCTTGGAGTCTGGCTTGGACGTGGTTTCGTCGGGCATCAGATGAGTACGATCTCCTGCTGGATGTTGCCCGTAACCTCGGCCTTGCCGGGACGGACGAGCACGTTCACCTCGCTGCGTACGCCAAACTCCGGCAGGTAGATTCCGGGCTCAATGGAAAAGCAGGAGTTGGGCAGGATCTCGCGATCGTCCTTGGTTTCCAGGTTGTCCATGTTGGGGCCGTTGGCGTGAACGCTGGTGCCGATGGAGTGACCGGTGCGGTGGGTAAAGTTGGCGGCGTAGCCGGCGTCGGCAATGGCGCTGCGCGCGGCCTGATCCACCTCCCAGCCGGCAATGCGGCGGCCGGAAGCAATGGCGTTCAGCACGATCTCGATGCCGGCATCCCGCGCGCCGCGCACAATCTCGAAGACCTTGCGGATGTTTTCCGGCACGGACTGGCCCACAAACCCTGTCCAGGTGATGTCGTAGTAGACGGCATCGGGGGTGTTCTTGCGCCCCCAGACGTCGAGCAGCACGAAGTCGCCTTCCGAGATTTTCGCCGAGCGGTCGGCGCGGGGCTCGTAGTGCGGGTCGCCGCTATGCGCGTTCACGCCCACAATGGGCGGGTCTTCGGTAATCAGGTTCTCGCGGGCGAAGGCTTCCATGATCCACTGCTGGATTTCGAATTCATGGGTTCCGCCGTTGCGCACGCGGCGGCCAATCTCCTGAAAGGCGGCGGGCATGATGGCATCGATGGAGTCGCGCGCGGCGAAATGGGTGCGAATCTGCTCCTCGGTCCACGCCGCTTCGAAGCGCGACACCAGGTCGCCAGAGCTGACAATCTCCTTGCCGAAGCTGCGCACCAGCTCGATGGTGCCGCCATCGACCAGCGAAATGAGGGGAATCAGATTGTTGGGCGAGTACTGCATGGCCAGGTTGCGGAAGGGCGCGAGCATGGTTTTCAGCCCGTCCCACAGCTCCTGCCAGGAGGAGTACTGGCTTTTCCTTCCGGGCAGGGAGTCGAGGTGCCCGGCTTCGATGCGGTGCACAAGCTTGGCGGGCTCGCCCTGAGCGGGAATCACGTAGAACCAGCGGCGCGTCACCATGATCGAATCGGGAAGGCCGAGGACGCGGTAGGCGATAGGGTCACGGTGGTGATGGTCGTAGAAAAGCCAGGCGTCGAACTTGTGCTCGCGCAGGGCGGACTGGATGGCGGAGAGGTCCATCACGAAACTTCTATTTTACAGGAGACAGGACGCAGGTGGGAGGGGGTGGGAGTGGGAGGCAGGTGGCAGAAACCCTTAACTCGACGCAGCAGGTGCGCTCGTCTCCGGCTGCACGACCCGGTTAAAGATCCAGAGCAGCAGCGCGGTGGCGACGCCGACGCCGGTGACGGCCCACCAGATCATCTGCGGCTGCTGCTGCACTTCCCCAAAGTGATGCAGCAGGGTGCCGCCCATCCATCCGCCGATCAGAGAGCCGATGCCGATGGGCAGAAAAGCGAAGCCCAGGTAGGTGCCCTGCTGACCGGGCGGAGCCAGGCGCGAGATGTATTCATAATAGCGCGGGGCCTGGGTGATTTCGCCCAGCGCAACCACGACCAGCGTAAGGACGACCATGGGCACCGTGGGCTGGAAGATCAGGATGACCCAGGCAACGGAAGAAATGAGCGTCCCCAAAATAATGGCGTGGAACGAAGCCACCTTGCGGATGAGGAAGTTGATGACCACAGTGAAGGCGATCACGGTCAAGGGGCCGGCGGTGAGCAGCAATTCGGTATCGGCCTTGGGGTCAATGTACTTGGTGACATACAGGGGCAGAATGATGAATTCTTGCCAGAAGACGATCCAGTATCCGGAAAAAATCAGCAGGAAAATCATGAAGCGGGGGTTGGAGAGCACGGTCCAGAAGTTGCGCGCAGCCTGACTGAGGGTGGTGGTCTGAGCTTCGCCGGAGCGGGTTGGCTCCTTGAACAGCAGCAGCACGGCGAAAAACATGACGAACACGCTGAGCGCCGCGACGCGGAAGACGTTCTCCACGCTGAGGCGATGGTGCACCCAGGAAGCGACGTAAGGCCCGGCCGCGCCCCCGATGTTCACCAGCGTGTAATAAATCGAGTAGCCGAGGGACCGGGCGTTTTCGCGGGAGGCGCGGGCGGTGGTGCCCACCACCGCGGGTTTGACCAGCGCGATCCCCAGGGCGGGCAACATGAGGACAATGGCCACCAAGACGCCGAGCGGCAGGGCCGCGCGCACGGGGGCGAGCCAGGCGGAGCCGATCGAGCCCAAAAGGAAATACGCAATGCTGAGGATGAGGTAGGCGAGAGAGAGGGCGCGGCGGAATCCCATGCGATCGGCCACCGTCCCGCCGAAGGCCGCCAGGAACCAGACCAGCCCGCCAAAAAGGCCGGTGAGGCTGCTGGCCTCCTGCGTGGGGAACTCGAGCGTCTCGTGCAGGTAGCGGGCCAGCGAGGCGAAGGCGGCATAGTAGGAAAGCCGCTCAAAAAGCTCGGTGACGTTGGCCACCCAGAAGGGGCGCTCGAATCCGGTGCGTATCTCCGTGAAGCGCTGCGCGAAGGTCATGGGCAGGTGCCGGGTGTCAGGTCTCCGGTGTCAGGATGACGCGCAATCTTTTTTCGACGTCTCCGGGGGAAAGTCCGGCTATGGCCACCACCTTGCGGCGGCTGTTCTGGCCGGCAGCTATCTTAACGGAGGAGCGCGGCACGTTCAAAAGTTCCGCCAGGAATTCGATCAACGCTTCGTTGGCGCGGCCCTCGACGGGCGGAGCGGTAAGCGCAACCTTGAGCGCGTCCCCGACCGAGCCGGTGACGGCATTCCTCCGGGCGCGGGGATGGACGCGCACGGCAAGGCTCGCGCCCGAGGACGTCTCTCGGATGGAAATCATCGCACCTGCGGCCTTTCGCCGAAGATGGCCGTGCCGATGCGCACGCAGGTGGAGCCTTCCTCAATGGCAACCTCGAAGTCGTGCGACATGCCCATGGAGAGCTCATCCATTGTGATGCTGGGCAGGTTGCGTTTGGCGATGGCGCCGCGCAGCTCGCGCAGGCGGCGGAAGTAGAGACGGGCTCCTTCGGAGTCTTCGGTAAATGGCGGAATGGCCATCAGGCCGCGGAAGTCGAGCGCGTGGAATTGCGGGGCGGCGAGAAGCAGTTCTTCCAGTTCCGGTGAGTGAGGATCGAGGCCGCTTTTCGAAATTTCTCCGCCGAGATTGATTTCGAGGAGCACGGGCATTTTGCGACCGAGTTTCTGCGCGGCGGCATCGAGCTTTTCCGCCAGGCGCAGCGAGTCGAGGGAGTCAATGCCGCGGAAGAGTTCCGCGGCGCGGGCGGCCTTGTTGCTCTGCAGGTGGCCGATGAGCCTCCACTCCGCACCGGCGAGCGCGGAGACGGATTCGGCCTTGCCGGCAAACTCCTGCACGCGGTTCTCGCCGAAGAGGCGCAGGCCAGCGGCGTGGGCCTCGCCAATTGGATCGGCGCCGAAGGTCTTGGTGACGGCCATCAGCGCGACTTCGTCGGGATGGCGCCCGGCGCGACGGGCGGCGGCGGCGATGCGCTCGCGCACGCGGGCGAGGTTGGCGGCGATGGGCACGGGAGACAGTTATAAATGATGTGTGATGTTTGATGTGTGATGTGCGATGGTAAGGGCGCGGTCGAGGCCGCCCGCTTCCACACGCACCGGGCGGTCGGGGCTGAAAGCATCGCCGGGCTTCGCCCGGCACCCCAGCCGAGGGCGGCTGGGGCCACGTTGTCTAACTGGGCGGCTGGGGCTACGTTGTCTAACCGGGCGGCTGGGGCTACGTTGTCAAACCGCGCGGCTACTTCTTCTTGTCGCCCTCCAGGGGCTTGCGAGCGAAGTAGAAGGCTGACCCGGCGAGGAGCGCGAACGCCACCACCGAAACCCATTCGTGGTGCAGGAAGGTGATGCCGAAGCGGTCGAAGTGCAGCACGTTCTCCGGCAGCCTGGGAATCCAGTCGACAGGTGGTTTTTCGAGCACTTTTAGCCCTACGCCAAACAGGCCAACGAGACCGCCGGCGGCGATCAGGCCGCTGGCGTACAGCGACCCAGGGCTGATTTCGCTCTCGCCGTGCCCGCCGCCTTCACCGGTTTTTCCGGTGCTGCGCTCCACCAAAGCGCGCACCACTCCTCCGGTAAAAATGGCCAGCGTGGTCCCGATGGAGAGATACGAGCCGACCGCAAAGGCCAGGGAGCGGATGCCCAGCAGCTCTACGGCGATCACCAGGAACACGCCCAGCAGCACCAGACCCCAGGGCAGTTTCTGGGTAAGGATGCCGTTGATGACGGTGGACATCAGCCGCGCCTGCGGCGCCGCCGCTTCCTCGCTGCCGATACCCTGGATCCACTGCACTTCGATCTGCTGTGTCTGCGGGTTGTAGAGATACTTGCCGTCAGGCAGGACAGGCGAGCCCAAGGCATTCAGCAGCCAGAAATCGCCCGCGCTTTTTTCAACTCGCGTCTTCTGCAAAGTCAGGACGCGGATCTTGTCGCGCGCGAAGGGCTTCTCCTGCACGCTGACCCCCGAAGGAAGGTTTTGAACGTCGATAGCCTTGGAGATTTCGCGGAATTCTTCCAAGGCGCGGTTCATGCCCATCAGCGTGATGCCGATAACGAACACCGAGGCCAGCACGCCCACCAGCAGCGATACCTGCTGGCGGCGCGGCGTTGCGCCCACGATGTAGCCAGTCTTCAAATCCTGGGACGTATTCCCTGCGTTGGCGGCGGCGATGCAGACCACGCCGCCGATAGTGATGGCCAGCGCCGCGAACGCCGGCGCCGTCCAGCCCATCACCAGGAACATGGCGGAAGTGGCCATCAGGGTGGCGATGGTCATCCCGGAGATGGGGTTGGCCGAGCTGCCGATGAGC